>CAZOYZ010000004.1:15634-18379 GCA_964584045.1 uncultured Prolixibacteraceae bacterium
CTTCAATCATTAACTCCTCCTCAGGACATTACCTGGACCCGGCTCGGATACTCCAGGGACATGATCGACACTAATTTTGGTGATTTGAACTTTCCTCCCAAATGGAGGACTTCGATGACCGTGTACTGCTACATTGTTCCCGAAGAAGAAACAGCAGATGCCTATCCCAACTCCAGGATCGTATACCTCAAACTGTCATGCAGTATAACCGGCTATAATCCCAATGAGGATCTGCTCGGGGCATTAAAGATTGAGCAGGAACAGGACCGGCTGGATGACCTGCAGAAATCCATCTGGGAGGTGATCCAATCAAAAGGCTGGGCCGAAAGATACTGGCCTTGTCTGGGTGCCGTGATGCAGATTGCCGTTTATCCGGAGCAACGGGATGGCGTGAGTCCGGACGATTATCCGTATATCATGGACTTTGAACCTAAGAAAAGAGAGCTGTTTGAACAGGTGACCGAAGGGAGTGAGATCCTGAGCAGCTCATCCGATAAGGTTTCAACCACAAAAGGCAGCACCAATACGCAAAGCGTTGAAGCTTCGATCAAAGTGGAACCTTTCTGGGGTGTTTTCGGAGAATCGACCTTAAAAGCAGGGGCAAGCTGGCAACAGGTCAATAACCGGACTACCGATTCCATCCAGGAAGACCGGATGACTAAAAGTCACAGCGCCTCATTCAGCCAGATGTATCAGTTGTTTAACGGATATCATCCGGGCACCAACAGAGCCTTATTTCTTGTAAATCCCAGACCCCATACCGCTTCTTCCGATTCCGGTTCAGGCAGTCAGTATAGCATGATCAACGGAGAAAGGAAACTGGAAGGGATACAGGAGGTATTCCTGGTGGTCAACTTGCCCCGGGTCCACGACGGGTTTTGCATTCAGGCGGGAATTGATACTGCCCATAAAGTAACAGAATCCTCATTCAGGTACCTGGCACTCCGGATGAATGACGATCCCACCGGACCGCCGGACTGGGACGACCCAACCCCACCGGATCTGCCGCCGCTTCCTCCTTCCAACGTGGTCGATCATCTGGTGATCACCAGAAGGGTCATCCAGGGATGCGGATCATTTGATGAGAACGGGAATTTCCTGGTACAGAAGGTTCCCGGTACCGGTGGATGGAAACCTCCTGTGGTGACCGGCGAATTCCTTGCACCGAAACTTCCGGCCACACTGGCCATGTATAAATCGGTGAATAACCCGGAATTCCGGGGAGAAACCAAAGTCAGGCTTGCGCATGAACTGAACATCAGACAGAGCCGGATCGCAAAATCTCTGATCGATACGTATTCGGCCGGAAATTATAAACCCCGGAGTATCACCCAAACGGCTTCTTTTAAGGCTCTGGTGGCAACAGCCATCATCGATCTGGATATCCCCGTGCAAAAACTGAGGGAGCTTAAGTATATATCGGAAGAGGAAGAAAAACTGCTGGAACGATACAAAATCCGGACGGTCGGCGACCTCTTCAAAGAAACTGCCGATAAAATGATCGGCCTGGATATCGACGCGATCCGTAAGAAGGTCATCCGGTAACCATTTTGATTTATGCCCGACGGAAATGAAAATACGGTCCCTGCGACTTCACCGTATGCGGACACTGTGGTACGCAGGATAAGCGAGTCCATGACCGATGAGGAGCTCAGGAAGATCATCCGGGAAGAATTGGTCAGGAATTCAGAATATGCCGTGCTGGAAGCTCAGCAAACCCCTGAGATTATTTCATCCCTGGAGAATTTTCAGCAGTATTTAAGAGATTCGTTGTTCATTGACACCGATTCCAAGCCCTGGCTTGACCGGTTCAACCAGTTAAAAGAGGAAGTGATCACTGAAATTTCGGTGAACTTATATTTCAGTGCATTGAAAGGACCTGACCTTTATTACCGGGGCGGAGATGTTTCGGCAGAACAGACGCAGACCCTGAACGTGGCGGAGGGGGCAGACCCGGTCAACCTGTTTAACGGCAATTTTGCCTATTCCGCTACTGATTTTACCATCAACGGGGCCGGCATCGGGTTTGTGTTTACCCGCAGTTACTCCCAGCTATCGGCCGTCAACAGCATATTGGGTTATAAATGGGATCATGCGTATAACCTGTGGCTCAGGCGGAGCAGTGACGAAACCCTGATCTTCTGTGCAAACGGGGCCTTGAGGGAGGTCAGATACCAGCGACATACGATCCATCCGTACTGGTTTGCCGAAGCGGGCGATGACGGGATTATCACGGATCGGAATGGTCAGCTCATCCGGAGGAGCCCTGACGGCACGGAATTCCGGTACGCGGAAAACCTGTCGGGAAGGCAGGATGTGTTGCTGATTGACCGGATTGAAGACCGGTTCGGGAATTATCTTCAGTTCAGTTACCGGGACGCACTTTTGACGGCTGCCGAGGTAAACAATGCATCGAGAATGATCTTTTTTCATTATGACTCCGAAAACCGCCTGATAAAAATTACTGATTTCACCGGCCGGTCGTGGAAATATACCTATGATGACCTGGGTGATCTGGTCGCGGTCACCACACCATCAACAGAAGATTATCCCAGAGGTCTGACGACCTGGTACGAATATTCATCGTACCTGTCCGGATCTGTTTCGCAGCAGCACAACCTGCTCCGGATCACAGACAGTTCCGGCCAGATCTACCTGGAGAATGAATACGGAACAGAGCCCGGATTACTGAGTTTTAACAGGATCATCCGGCAACAGCAGGGAAGCGGTGAAACTTACTTCGAA
>CAZOYZ010000004.1:18479-24732 GCA_964584045.1 uncultured Prolixibacteraceae bacterium
GGATGTGGTTGAAGATTTTTCGTTCCCGTACGGTCCCCATCAGTTGCCTGCTTGCCAGACAATCGAAACCAAACGGGATGGTCAGCAGGTGCGTTACCTGTTTAACCGGTACGGGAATTTGATCTTCAGGGAAGAGTATGCCCGGATCAATGGTGTGCCCCGGCTGATCTCCTCCCATTATCGCTACAACAGGGATGGAAATCTGGTGGGTACCATCAGTCCGGCCGGGATCATCGACCAGTTTTTATACGGGCGTGACGATTATGAGCGGGTCCATCAGCCGGATAATGACTACCTGGCCACTGAAGATCCGGGACTGACCGGCCCTGTTCGCCAGGGTTTTAACCGGCTGCTGGCAACAGTCAGGCGCGGACGGTACTATAATCAGATCTCGCTCAACCTGAGCCATGGCCTTTGGTCGGCAGGTCTGTTCCCCGATATTTTTGATGTGAATGACGACGACATCATTCAGAAGTTCAGTTATGAGCCTGATTTTGGTCAGCCGCTTTCTGTTTCCGATCCCCGGACGACCCAAAGCCCTGATCCGGATTTTGCTGAAGGTCCGGATTACACCCGGCATCTGACGATCTTCAGCTATAAAGCCCTGAACGGATCTTCTTTTTATCTGTTGGACCGGATAACCGGTCCGGAAGCCACTGCTCCCGACGGATCCTCAGCAGGATCTTCTGTTTTGCGATTCCTGAATTATGACCCCCGGGGAAGGTTATTAACTTTCCAAAATGCAGGTGGTCTGGTAACGGAAATGGAATACGATACCGGCAGCCTGCAGGAAGGGATGCTGAAAAGAACAGTCACGGATCCGTCGGGACTGGATATTCAGGAAGGCGTGGAGCGCGACGACCTGGGGCGTGTGGTCAGGGTTTTCGATCCCCGGTTCTATGAATTTCAGGACGGACGGTTTGTCAGTGAAGCCAAACTCAATGAACTGGATCAGATTACCGTGTTTAAGTCGACTTCTCCATTCAACATCATTACCAAAAGGAAATATAATCCCTCCGGGGCGCTTTCACAGGAACTGCAGGAAGTGAAAGACAGCAATGGCATACCTGACGGAGACCTGTTTTTAAAAACACGCTTTCAGTACGATCAGGAGTTCAGACTGGTCAGAACGATCCGTGGAGATGCCGCTGATTCGGTTTACCGGATCAGAAAAGTCGTCTTCGACCGGGCCGGCCGTCCGGCTTTAACGCTTTCCGCCGCAGGCCGGAAGACCAAAACGATTTACAATGAACGTTCCCTGCCTGCGAAGGAAATCATGGACTATGGAGGCACCGGCATCCATATCCGGAAGTATTATGATGCAGAAGGAAGACTGATCCGGGTAACTGACCAGCGGGGAGGAACATACCGCATTCAGTACAATACGTCCGGAAAGGTCACGGAGGTGATCAATCCGGAGGGGAACGCGGCCTGTTTCTCCTATGATAAGACGGGCAATAAACTCACAGAGCGTTTTTTTGAACGGGTTTCAGACCAGGAATATGTCCTGCAGTCACGGTCTGAATTTCAGTACGATGAAACAGGACGAATGATCCGGGCGGGGGTTAATCTGTTTGATCACCACGATGATGGGGTGTCTGATCCGGATCAGTCTTACCTCGAAACCGGGCCGGGACGGCTGCTGGTCAGTCGTTTTTTCTATGATCAGGGAGGACGGCTGATCAGGACGACCGATCAGAGCAACCGTGAATTTACGCAGGAGTATGACCTGGCGGGCCGTAAAACAAAGCAAACCGACTCTTACGGCAATGAAATCAGCTATACGTACGACCGGGCCGGAAACCTGATCCGGACCGACCGCATGGAAGTGATCCGGAATGCCGGTGGCGCCATGACCGGGAAACGGTTTTTCGCCATGGAAAGCAAATTTGACGAGCTTAACCGGATTACTGAGATCACCGACCCGCTGGGCAATAAAACCACATTCAAGTATGACTCCCGGGGCTTGCCGGAGAAAACGATCAATGCATTGGGTGAAGAACTGGAGAATCAATATGATGTATTCGGACGACTGACGAGGGCAACCCGATTCCTCGCTTCCCAGGCCGATCCGCTGCAAAAAATACCTGTTTCCACGGCTTACCGGTATGAAATGGATGATCTGCGGATCAGTCAGACCGATGCCCTGGGCCGGGAAACGCATTTTCAGTATAACGCATTCGGGAAAAACATCAGCACGGCCTTACCCGACTTAAGCGAAGACAAAAACGAATATGATCTTTCGGGAATGTTGATTTCCCGGACTGACCGGAACGGGTTGAAAAATCGTTACACACGCGATATCCTGGGCAGGGTGGTCCGTCATGAGACCGATCTCAGCGGGCTGGACGGCGATCTGATCGCTGAAGGTGCGGGTCCTTCCGTTTTTTCATACGACAGCCTGGGAAGGCTGATCAGAGCCGGGAACGATCATTTGGTGTGCGAATTCGCCTACAACTCGCTGGGATGGCCCATAAAGGAAACCACAACAGCCAAACCTTTCGCCGGTGACCTGATCCTTCAACCTCTGGTGACAGAACGGTTTTATAATGATCGCGGTGCCCTTGTCAAGATCAATTATCCTGATGGCAGGCAAATCGGCTATGAGCTCGACGTTTTGGACCGCATCATCCGCATACAACAATTGGCGAAGGGAGATCATTTCCCGGGAAACCCCGGCCTTCCCGAGAGTTATACCCTTGCAACCATGGAGTATGAAGGGTTGCAGCGCAAATCAATTGCGAGACAGGATCATGCCGCCACGCGGTTTAAGTATGATTTCGGAGGAAGGGTGGCCGGGCTGGATCATTTGCAGCATGGGAATGACCTGATGCAAATGCGGTTTTTGTATGACGCGGTTGGGAATATGCGGCAAAAAACGGAATCCGGTCTTCATTCCCGGTCGGGCCAGGTGTTTGATTATGATGAGATGGACCGGTTATCTGCGGTGAGGACAGATCAGGCAGCGGTTATTTTGGATGTTGATCCTCTGGCGCCGCCGGCATCTAAACTGCCTCAACCGATACCGGACAAGCAAAGCCTGATCGACGCGTTGATCACCCGGATAACCGCTGTTGAAAGGAAATATGACCTGGATCAGGCAGGTAACCGGATCAGGCTGAGTGAAGCCGGCCCGGGCGACATCCATTACCAGACAAATGACCTTGATCAGTATACAGCGATTGAAGATCAGTCGTTTCAGTATGACCGGAACGGGAACCTGATCCGTGACGGGAAGTTTCAGTACCGGTATAATTTCAGGAACCAACTGACTTCCGTGATCCGGATCGCCGGCGGAGAGACGATCCTGTCTTTTGCCTATGATGCGTTGGGCCGGAAAGCAGTTGAGCATGCAAACGGGGCAGTCAGGCAGTTTGTCTGTCATGCAATTAATGTCCTCGAGGAATATGAGAACGGCGTTCTGGTAAGTTCAAATGTTCCGGACCGGGAAGTCGATGAACCGGTCCAGATCAGTACCGGGGGAAAGGACCTGTATGTGCTTACGGATCAGGTAAAGTCAGTCCGGTATGTGTTGAACGGGGAACAGGTCGAAAATTTCTTTTCGTATGATGAATACGGCATCCCTCATGGGCAAAGCCCGGTTACACGGCAATATCTGTATCAGGGTAAGACCTGGTACCCCGAACCCGGCAAGTATGATCACTTCACCCGCTTTTATGATCCTGCGTCCGGAAGGTTTTTGCAGCGGGACAGTAAAGAATATCAGGATGGAACGAACCTCTATCTGTTTTTGAAGAATAATCCGCTTACCGGCACGGATCCGTTCGGGACAGAATCCAGAAAGGAGATCCGGCCGGCAGGTGAAACCGGAAAGGAAGAAGCTCCGCCAGAGGAAACGAGTGACAAAGATTGGGAACTGTTCAATAATCCGGTGTGGAACGTAACGACCCATAACGGGGTCAGTTTATTTTTCTCCCTGGTGGAAAACGCGAATCCTGCGGGAGGGAATTTCAGCAGTCTGACGAATGTATATCGTTTTGGTAAAATGTCAAAGGTGAGGGATCTGGCCTCGAAGGCAGGTTATGTGCTGGATGATCTGCTGAGGCTTCCGGCAAACAAAGTCCCGTCTTTGCTCAGTAAAGGATTTTCGGTGACCGGTCTGGGAATGAGCAGGATCAATGCCTTTTTGGCCCCGCTGGGTGTGATCAGTAATTTTCAGTCCCTCTATGAGGCCCTGTTCAATTCTGAAAAGCATGTTGTTGAGCGGGGGGCCGATGTGACTTTTTCCGGCGCCGGGCTGGTATCTTCCCTGATCGGGACAAGTTCCCTGATCGGATTGGGACTGAGGGGCATCGGGGCCACCGGTGCCGGGAATTTCCTGCTGCACATTGCCACAAAAGCCGGACCTGTCGGCTTATTGACCGGTGCAGCGGCAGGAGGCTATGCGATCGGGACCATTTTGCGCGAAAAGACGGGATGGGGAGATGCTTCGGGGGAAATGGGAGCATCGGTAACGAAAAAATTACTGGAATATGATTCATTCCTGCCCGACTTTATCGATACAGGAGGATCGTATGCCATCGGATTTACCGTCACCGTGGGCGGGACAATTGCCGAACCTTTTTATTACGGCGGCAAAAAGATCTACGAAGGGGGAAGTTACGTTGTCGGTAAAGTCGACGATTTTATTGAGAGCCGTGACTGGGGCAAAACCATCCGTCCGTGGAGGTGGTTCGATTAGAACAGGTTCATTCGTCTTTTTCCAGGGGATGTGCGGGCTTTTGTCAACCGTACCATTCCCGCTGACGATTTCCCAGGTTACCAAGCAGGTTGATGCATACATTCACATTATTCACGATCTGGAAATCAAACATCCCCACACAGATAAAGTCTGCTCCGTTCTCAAATGCCCATTTAAACCCGTCTTCCGGGGCAATAGCACCTGCTGCCAATACTTTGAAGCCCATTACCGGAACTTTTACTCTCTCTATGAAAGCGACTGTCCTATCCGGGAACAAACAGAAACAATTGTCATGAAAGCGATTGTGATCAAGATACTTTTTGCCGTCTACTTCAAACGGTACCCTGTTTTCACGGGGATGTGCAGACCAGTAATTATCGTGATGCATGGTTTTCATATAGTAATCAGGGATTATCCCCTGTTCCTCGCAGGTGATCAATGAGTCGATCGTATGTGAGGCCAGGCCCGCCATAAATCCCTGGCGCCTGATCTCATTCATCATTTTACCGATCACATCGGTCTTATTGTCGCGGACCAGCCAGTCGCACCAGTTCCCCTGTATCTGGATCATGTCAACCCCGTAGTCGATCGCTTTGTTGATATTTACAAAATAGTCCTGGTTTTCCATATCCGGACCGACCTGGGTGATCACCTTGATCTTACTTCCGGTCATTTTTTTGTACTTCACCATCGTTTCATTCGTTGGAAAACCAATATTGATTGTGTTAATCCCTGCTTTTTCGGCCAGGATCAATGTCTCAAATATCTTTTTCTCCGTATTGTATGCACGGAACAGCGAAGGAACATACAGCAAATCCCGTGCGTGAGCCCAGCCTCCGATCAGGTTGCCTCCCAAAACCAGCCTGCTGATCTCGTGGTTCCCGATTTTTCCTTTGGGAAGTTCGCCTTTCAGTTCGCTGAGGTCTGTGCCTCCCACTTTGATCGTAGCTCCGGATAAGGTATCTACTCCAAAATCATGACTGCGGAAGGCACCCCAGCCCATAAGCCCGAGCGCAGGGATCGTGGCGAGATTTTTTAACGCTTCCCTCCTTGAGGGGACTGATTCCGCATGTTGTTCTTCTTTTGGGAGGGATGCCTTTCTTTTCAGATGCTGGAACAGGATATGCAACCCAAAACCCTTTTCATCCGCGAATGCCAGAAAGACCATTACAAAAGCCTCAATCAGGTTTTTATTGACGATAAACAGGTTCCCTTCCGTAGAACCAGGCATGGAAACTCCAAACGGTGGATAGGCAAAATAGTACAGCAACAGCAAAATGGCGCCTGAAACAGCCGAAAAGCGCGTTAAAAAACCAAGGAACAGGCTAAGTCCGATTAAGATCAGCGCCAGGATATTTATCCAGTCGACCATGTTTATCAACGGAGAAGAAGCCAGTCCGTGATAAAAACCGGAAAGCGGACCTGTTGCATGAACCAGATAACCGGATGCACTCCAGCCGTTATCAATTAATTTGGAGACTCCTTCATATAAAAAATGCCAGCCGATGGCAACCCGTAAAACTGTTAATAACAGTTTCTTCAATTCGGTTC
>CAZOYZ010000004.1:24832-34911 GCA_964584045.1 uncultured Prolixibacteraceae bacterium
CATGGACCAATTTCCATTTCAAAGAGTTGAGCAAGTTGATAGAAGGCGTTACAGGTGACCGGCTAAGTGAAGAGACCCTGAAACGTATCTTTGGCAAAAGGAAGGTAAACACGGAGAATTATCAGCCGCAGGCATTCAGTCAGCTGACCCTGATGAAATTTGCGGCAGGCTTCGGACAAGCTGCCCCGGAAAAGGATCTTTTAAAAAGACGAAAGAGAAAGAAAATCACGTATATGGCATTGATTGCCCTGTTATTTTTAGCCGTCCCCGTGATGTGGTTCAACCGATCAGGCAAGCCGGGAGACTTTTCCTTTTCATGCAGGAATCCCATTGACTATTTGCCTTTTACTGCCACGTTTGATTATTACATTTCAGGAATGAAGGATAGCGTTTTTTGTGATTTCGGAGTAAATCTGAAAAGACATCTGCCTCCCGGAAATTCAATGATCAATTATTTTTACAGCAATGCCGGGATTTATCAGGTGCATGTTTTTACCAATTCAAAGATCCTGGACAGCCTGAAGGTGGTTGTGTGTACAGAAGACTGGCAGGGCGGATATTTCCCGAACAATGAGCCGGAAAAATTTAAGCCGTTTTATGATCAGGTTTTTTACCGGCAGCCCGATTGTTTCTATGCTTCACCTGAAAAACTGAAGGAGGAAAATATTAACCTGAAAGAAGGTTACTGGACTGCCTATAAGCTTTTTTCACCCTTTAATAAAAGTCTGGACAGTCTGCAATTGGAAACACATGTTCTGAACAATGCATCAACCGGGAGCTATCTGTGTTATGATATTGATATTTCCCTGATTGGGGATTCCGGCCTTATTGATTTTAAATTTACACAACCCAAATGTTCGCGATATGCGCGATTAAGGTTTTCAGAACGACAAATGAACGGAGAGTTTGACAAGCTTGATGCCATGTCTGTTGACTTGTCAGACTGGCTGACGGTCAAAATGGTCACTAAAAATAAAGACTTCAGTTTATACCTGGCCGATACGCTTATTTTTACAGGAAATTACGAGAGACCTCTCGGCGATCTTCTCGGGGTGGCTTATTCTTTTTATGGTTCCGGGAAAATTGACTACCTGGAATTAAAAGACGGGAACGACAGCACCTTTTACAGCAACCGGTTCGCTTTGCCGGAACAGAAAACTTCTCCATTCCGGAAAGAGAAGGTCACCCGCAAAAACATTTTTATTGACAGCCCGCAGGAAGGAATACGGTAAATCTACGTGCAAAAGGTGCACGTAAATCGTGAGCGATAATGGAATAAAGCCTGTCCCTGGTTTTGATCGTATCCGGTAATTTCTTTTTCGCAAAGTATAATTCAAGTTGCGTTTTCACTCTCACAAGCAGTTCCGTGCGGATAATTTGATTGAGTTTGGTTTTGCACCGCTTCCCGGTGGTTTTGTTTCAAAAAGTCGAATAGTCCCATGTTCGGATATCTCAATAGGCTATTCGGTTTAATTTTCTACTTTTGAAGCTGTAAATAGTTTTTCAAATGGCAAATGAAGACCGGGAATATGTTGAGAGTCTCAAGGAAGGCGGTTTCGCAGCTTTTGAGGTTTTGTTTAAAAAATATGCAGAGAATATATACGCTTTTGCGCTTAGCATAACCCGGGAACCCTACATTGCCGAAGAAATTACACAGTTGGTTTTCATGAGGATTTGGGAAAAACGAGATCAGATAGAGGAAGATCTTCCTTTCAAATCATTTATTTTTTCAATTGCTTATTCCGAAACCATTTCGTGGTTGCGGAAAGAAAAATCGGAGAAACGGAAAACTGAGGGGTATAAGGCCGAAACGGAAACAGTCTCCAACGAGACTGATTATTTTATTGAGTTCAATAATATCAAGAGTCTGGCCAGTCAAACAATTGACAATTTTCCGGAAAAAAGAAAGGAAATTTTTAAGCTCAGCAGGGAGCAGGGGTACTCGAACAAGGAAATAGCAACCCGGTTAAATATCTCTGTCAGAACCGTTGAGAGCCAGATTTCAGCGGCTTTGAAAACATTGAAAGAGAAGCTTGGAAGAGACGGCATTATCGGTTTGCTTTTTTATTTTGTCATGTTCCATTAATTTTTTTTAATCCGGAATACGTGTAACGGGCCTTTCCTTTCGTAGTATTTGGGCAACAGAAATGCTGAAGGCATGAATGACCAGGAAATCATAAAATATCTTGAAAGAAAAACAACAGAAGAAGAATCTGAGAAAATACGGGATTGGTTAAAGGATAACGGAAATGAAGCTCAAGCCCGGAAGATTCTGGGAGAAATATGGACTCACTTCCGGATTGACTTACATGGTGCGAAACCGGATTTTTCGTTATTACTGAAAAGGATCAGTTTCCGTTTGGCCCGGCAGCAAGCCTTCCGGGACCGTCCTGTAAAAATGATCTTGCGGATGTACTCCAAAGTAGCCGCTATTCTGTTACTCCCTTTGTTCATTTTTACTGCGTATATCTATTATCACTCATCGTCCGGCCTGCCGGTTTTTGAAGAAGCCTCCATATGTGAAATACACACGAAACCAGGAACGCGGACAAAAATTGCGCTTCCGGATGGAACAATGGTTTGGCTGAATGACAAGACGACGATCAAGTATCCGGAATATTTTAACGGTGACGAGCGGCGGGTTTTTGTTGACGGCGAAGCGTATTTTGAAGTGGTTTCAAATCCCCGGAGTCCGTTTATTGTTGACAACCCGATCATGAAAACGATTGCCACTGGTACCCATTTTAATATTCACGCGTATTCAGAAGATCATTTTTTTGAAGCAACTTTGCTGGAAGGAAAAATTCATTTGGAAGGGCAGCCGGGCAAAATCGGCCTTATCCCGGGACAACGAATTCAATACGAAGTGACCGATGGAGTGGTCCGCCGGGATATCGTCAATCCGAAAAATTCGGTGGACTGGATCACAGGCAAGCTGGTGATATATAATGAAAAGCTCGAATCAGCAGTAAAAAAGCTGAATCGCTGGTATGACGTTGATATTTCAATCAGCGATCCTTCCATTGCATGGTATGAATTGACGTGTACGCTGGAAAATGAAAAGATCGGACAATGCCTGAACCTCATATCACAAGCTCTGCCGGTACGATATATCATGAAGGAAGAAAAGGAAAATGGTAAGATCAGGCAAAAAATTCAATTGATGAAACAATAAAAAAGCCTGCCGGAATAGCTCACATTCACAGCAGGCCGATTTTAATTATTAATAAAAAGGTAGTCAAATTTATGAAAAAAAAGTTTAACGTGTTTATCCGGGAAGAATGGTGTCCACGGACAAAAAAAATTTTAAGGTACATGAAACTAACCTATTTGATCATTTTACTTGGTGTCGTCCAGGCTTTTGCGGGAAAAACCAGCGCTCAAACCGCCAGTATTTCCGTTAATCTGAGAAATGCGACAGTCGAAACGGTGTTGCAGTCGGTGGAGGAACAAACTGATTTTTATTTTCTTTACAGCCGCAGTCTTGTCGATGTGAACAGGAAAGTCGATTTGCAGGTAAGGAATGTGAAAATTGAAGAACTCTTGCATGTTCTTTTTGACGAGACAACGATCTCATGGAAAATTAACGGGCGACAGATTGTCCTTTTAGGAACCGAAACAAATTCTGAACAACAGCAAAAAACGGTCTCAGGAAAAGTGACCGACTCCTCCGGCACATTATTACCCGGTGTAACCATAGTGATAAAGGGTAGCGAAAAGGGAACAATCAGTGACGCTAACGGAGCTTATAACCTTTCGGGTGTTCCTTTCGATGCCACCTTGCAATTCTCTTTCGTAGGGATGAGAACGCTGGAAGTAAAAGTAGAAGGGCAAATTCTTATCAATGTGATCTTGAAAGAAGAAACGGTTGGAATAGAAGAAGTTGTCGCAATCGGATATGGGATCCAAAGGAAAAGCAGTTTGTCGGGATCAATTTCTTCGGTTAAATCGGAAGACATTAATAAGTTACCTGCCCAAAGGGTCGATCAGGCATTACAAGGCCGGGCCGCCGGTGTAATGGTCATGAATACCGATGGAGCACCGGGAGGTAATACAATAATCCGGATACGCGGTAACAATTCAATCACCGGGAGTAATTCCGCGCTTGTTGTCGTAGACGGAATTCAGGGAGTTAACATCAATACGATAAATCCCAAGGACATCGAGTCGGTCGAAGTACTGAAAGATGCGTCAGCTACTGCTATTTACGGGTCCAGGGGGGCCAATGGTGTGGTGCTTATTACAACCAGGAGAGGGTTGGAAGGCAGACCAACGTTAGATTATTCCATGAGTTACGGCATTCAGAGCCTGGGGAAAAAGCTTGATTTAATGAATGCTGCAGATTATGCAAGAACCGTTAATGCTAATCTGGCGCTGGCAAACGGGGCAGGCGAAGTCCCTCCGACACCTGCATTCACCAGTCAGGAAATTGCAGACTTTGAAAAGAACGGAGGTACAGACTGGCAGGATGAAATCTTCCGTATGGCGCCGATCCAAAATCATTACATTTCCGTCAGAGGTGGTTCGAGTGCGTTTAAGTATTTCTTTTCAGGGGCCTATTTGCATCATGAAGGTATTTTACTGAATTCTTCATACGACCGCTATAACCTGCGGGGCAATATCAGTACCAAGATCAACAAATGGCTGAGTTATGGTTTGAATCTTTCTGTTATTAAAGAAGAAGGCGGCGGTCCTGGCTTTGGAGGAAGCGCTCCGATTGACCTCAGAACTTCGGGCGCAATTAACGGAGCGGCAAGGTGGGCCCCGACTGTACCTGTTTATGATACGAACGGGAATTACTCTCCTGCTCCCACTCAATACGGGCCGTCAGACACATGGAATCCTGTGGCGAGCGCCCGCGAGGTTTCCCCGTTATATAAAAAGATGAATAATATGGCTGAGACCTATCTGGATTTCAGGCTGTTGGAAGGGCTTACGCTGAAGGTTTCCGGCATGGCTAATATTTTAAACAATATGGATAGCTGGTACTTTAACCAATATACCTTTGAGGGGAGGCCCAAAGACGGAGGAAAAGTAGGGCAGGCCAATGTATCGAATTCCTCGTTAGAGGAGTACCAAAATACGAATATGCTGACCTACGATAAGGTGACAGGGGTTCATCATATCACCTTTACCGGCGTTGCTGAACAGTCTGTATCGAAGTACTACACCTCTTCGATCAGTGCATCCCGGTTTGCCGTCGACCAAACCGGGATCAATAATCTGGGAGGGGCAGCATTGCGGAATGTTTCTTCCGGTGAATACAGGCGCTCGCTTAATTCATACCTTGCACGGGTCAATTATTCCTACGACGATAAATACTTCATGTCTGCAAGTTACCGGGCTGACGGATCATCCGTGTTTGGGAAGAATAATAAGTGGGGCTATTTTCCTGCGGTGTCTGTTGCCTGGAGATTGTCGGAAGAGGAGTTTATCAAATCAATGGATTTTATTTCAAACCTAAAACTACGCGGTAGTGTCGGAACAACCGGTAGTCAGGCTATTTCCCCGTATTCATCGCTGGCAAAAATCGGCTCGGGAGGGGATTATCCCTGGGACGGAGGCACTGTCACAAACACAGGTTACCTGATTATGAGCGGAAGCAATCAAGACCTTCGCTGGGAAACGACCGTTCAATCAGACCTGGGATTGGATTTCGCACTGTTTGACGGACGGTTTACTTCAACCATTGATGTTTACAGGAAAAAGACGAAAGACCTGCTGTTAAACCGACAGTTACCGGGGAGCAGCGGAATTACCAGTATCATTGACAACATTGGTTCGGTAGAGAACAAGGGACTGGAAATCACCCTTGGCGGGGATATCCTCACCGGCAACCTGAAATGGAATTCGGGCTTTAACCTTTCATTTAACCGGAGCAAGGTAGTCGATATGGGCGACGATCTGAAAATGCCCTTTACGACCTACCACATGGATGACGGACTGATGTACCTCGTTGTCGGAAAACCCTTCGGACAGATGTACGGTTGGAAATACTTAGGAACCTGGAAAGAAAGTGAACGGGCCGACGCTGCCGTATTCGGGCAATTGCCCGGCGACCCCCGGTATGCTGATACCAATAAGGATGATGCAATCGATATTAACGACCTGACAGAGATCGGGAATTCTTCGCCAAAATCAGTTTTCGGCTGGTCTAACCAGTTTGCCTTTAAAAACTTTGAATTGTCAATCCTTTTACAGGGCACTTACGGGAATGATATCTTCAACCAGCTCCGGGTAAGCGTGGACGGCGGAGGTTGGCAGGACGGAACCGGCACGGCCTTGCTGGACCGCTGGACCACCGCCAACCAGGATACGGACGTCCCGGCTTTTATCGATAATGCAACCAGGGAATCGTACAATTACCCGGACAAAGTGAATGATGTCGACAGCAGGACTTCGCGGTGGGTGGAAGACGGCTCATACCTGCGGCTTAAAAACCTGACACTGGCTTATCATATTCCTAAATCGATCTTGTCTGCACTAAATATCAGTGATCTCCGGGCTTACGTAAGCGGCACCAATTTGTTGACTTTTACAAAGTACAAAGGATATGACCCCGAAGTGAGTTCATTTACATCCAATGATGCCTTAACCGGGGTTGATCTCGGGAATTATCCTTCCTCCAAGGTATTTACGTTCGGCATGGAGGTATCATTTTAATTGAAAAAATTAACGTATGAAAAGTTTTAAATTATTCTTTTTTTCCGCTATTTTGTTATTGGGCGGATGTATGGATTTGGATGAAGTTCCTGAAGGCACTTTGTCTCCGGAAAATTACTATAGTTCTGTAGCCCAGATTGAAGCGGTTCTTGCTTCTTCGATGGACTGTGTCTGGACCGGTTGGTCCGCTTACCGGTACGCCTGGCAATACTTCCAAAATGACGACCAGCTTCACGGAGGGAATCTGGTTATTTCGTATGACCACGGCACGGAGTTATGGAACGCACATTATGCTGCTCTGTTGAATCTTAATACGGCATTAAAAGCCATTGGTTCGGGAAGTCTGAAAAATGCCTCTCAGGAAGAGACTGATTTGCTGATTGGGCAGATTAAGTTGGTCAGAGCGTGGAATTATTTTATGCTGGTACGAATATACGGGGGCGTCCCCTTATATCTGGAAGACGACGATCCGGGTCTTAACCCGGAAGCAAGGGCAAGTGTTGAAGATGTTTATGCTTCGGTTATCAGCGATTTCACAGATGCAATCGCCAAACTTCCCGATACCTGGCCCGGGAACCAGCAGGGGCGGCCAACCAAGGGTACTGCAAAAGGATTGTTAGCAAAAGCCTATTTGGCCATGGCCACAGCCCCTTTAAGTAAAACTGAGAACTATGCAAAAGCTGCCGAACTGGCAAAAGATGTCATGGATGACGGTGTTTACAGCCTTGAACCCAATGTCGGCGATGTATTTAAAGAGGAAAATAAATACGGTCCTGAAATATTGTGGAGTTTTAATTCCACGAAAGATGATGGATCGGTTTGCCCGCAGATTTGGGGTCCGGGGGTAGAGCCTTACTTTGGATGGTCTGATTATACCGTTGATCTTCATTATGATTCTATCTACCCGGTTCAACCGCGCAGGGACGCGTACATGTTGAGGGAGGTAAACGGCGTTCCGTATACCGAATTCGAGTACAATAAACGGCCCTCGATCCGGAAAATGCTCTACATGGATATTGACGAATACAATACCTGGGTTTCAGAAGCTAATCTCCCGATATTACGTTATGCCGATATTTTATTAATATTCGCAGAAGCCGAAAACATGTCAAAGAGTGGTCCGACGCAGGCCGCAGTTGATGCGGTCAATGCAGTGATCGACCGGGCAAACGGACATGTCCTGAACGAAGAAGATCCGCTACTGACCATGTCCATGTCAAAGACGGAATTTGATAATGCCGTGATTGACCAGCGAAACTGGGAATTGTGCTTCGAATACGACCGCTGGTTCGACATCTGCCGGAAAAGGATATTGGACAAAGTGACTTATTGGCCTCAGTACAAAGTCAATTTCTCTGAAGACGATTATTTATTTCCGATCCCTGAGCCCGATTTGAGATTAAATTCCTTATTGGAACAGAATCCGGGATACCCGACACCGGAACGTTAATACCGGAGAAAGAGCAAGGAAGTATCCCGAAGCCCTTCATTTTCGGGATACCTCCTGCTTCAGCAATCAAACGAATGAAGATCCATGATGAATAGATACTGCACTAAAACCGCAAACATCCGTTGATATTGACAATAAATATGTCGAACTTTACATCAGGCTGAGAACCTTTGCCTGAAAAAGCATCACTGAAAAACAGATCCAAATGCATCGTTTAAAGACAATATTCGTGGTAATTTGCATGGTAATCCTTTCGGTTTTTATTCCTGAGGGATGCAATGTAGAGAAAGAGCAGCCTCTCCGTCACCGGCTGATTTTCAATTGCGACGGGACTGACCTGCTTGGAAATTATATGTTCGGCAGACGCCCTTTATCTCTTGATGACCTGAATTCGTATGTGGATGCTTACGCCAATACGCAGGTAACCACTTTTATGATTTGCAGTGGCAGTGACTATCCACACTATCGTTCAAAATATGAGAGAATTTTTTGCGACGACCGGGACGGCGAACTTGACTGTGGCTGCGATACAGCAGGTTATCGCTATTATAGAAGCTTTTATCTGAATCACCTGAACCTGGAGAAAGAAGGTACCGATTTAATTGAGGCATCCCTGAAACGGGCAAAAGAAGACAAAATGGAGGCTTTTATTACATACCGGATGAATGACCTTCATTTTACCGATACAACTTTACGTTGCCCGATTGTATACTCTGATTTTTGGATCAGACATCCCGAATATTGGTTGAACGAGGACATTGGCTGGCATAGTACCGGGGCATTGGATTTCTCCTTTAAGGAAGTGCGGGAACAAAAGCTGAATATGATAACCGAACAACTCGGGAAGTTTGGTGCCTTGCTCGATGGCTACGACCTCGATTTTATGCGGTTCATCGTCTATTTTAAACAAGACGAAGGGGAAAAGAATGCTCCCCTGATGACTGAATTGGTAAAAGCGGTCAGGGCTGAGGTGGATAAACAATCGGCAAAATTCGGGAGGAAAATTCTTTTGTCGGCACGTGTACCGACCGATGTTGACTTCTGTCTGGCCAAAGGGCTGGATATCAAAGAATGGCTTCGCCTCGGGTTGCTTGACTTCGTCACTATCGGTATTCATTGGGTCGGGAACCCGGCTATGCCGGTCGCGAAATTCAAAGAACAACTGGGCAATCCTGAACTTCCTGTATATGCTTCTATCGATGATGGAGGCTATCATCCAAGGGAATTCTATTCTCACGGAATGTTCCGGGGAATGGCATCGCATATTCTCGCCCAGGGAGGAGACGGGATTTACCTCTTCAATTATTTTTTCAATGAGGGGACTTTCAAACCGGACCGGAGAATAAAAATAGAAGAAGGAGGGCAGGCCTGCCGTGTTATCGTGCCCGATTTACTGGATGAACTGGGCTCATCCGAAACCTTGCGCAAACGCAACAAAATATATTGCCTGGATGACGGAGGCTCCGTCGCTTACGGCTATGAGCCGGATACGCCGCTTCCTCTAATTGTATCTCCTGATGGCAAGGCGTCTGCATCTGTATTTGTGGGCGACGACCCTCAGAAAGATCTGCCCGGTGAAACAATTTTATTCCTTCGTACCGACCGCGCTGCACCATTTAAATTGATTGTAAACGGGGTGAAAATTGAAAAGCAGATGCCGGAATATGTCAATCTTTATAACCGTGGAAATAACCTGGGAGAAGGACAAATGGTCTATGCTTTTATCCTGCCGGCTTCCTGCCTGAAAAAAGGCGAAAACCATGTCGGCTTCCAGACAGATGCCCATGAAACATTTAAAGTAAAACGTCTCGAAATAGCCCTGAAATATGGCGATGTCAAAACCAATGGATACTTCTGATCTCAATGTCAATAAAACTGATTAAATGTATTTTTTGATTAAAGTGAAATTCTGTTTTGCCGTAATATATTCTGTTTTCTTTATTATAAGTGGTTGTATTACTAAAAA
>CAZOYZ010000004.1:35011-42860 GCA_964584045.1 uncultured Prolixibacteraceae bacterium
TGAAAAAGCACATGATGCAATCCGGATTATGAATAGGGGTGCCGGGGACATTAGCCCCCGTGTACTTTCTTTAAATGAATGTAAGTGGAAAGTAGCACCTGACAGTTGCAATCAAGGCCGTCAGTTGGGATGGTACAGAAATCCTCCTTTGTCAATTTCACGGCCGACGCCGGTGCCATGGATAATTCAGGATATTTTTAATGATTACCATGGAGTTGCCTGGTATTGGTGCGAATTTGAAACTCCATCTGATTTAAGCCAATACACGCAGTTTATCCTGAAATTCTTTTCTGTTGATTATCTCGCAGAAATCTGGTTAAATGAAATTCCAGTCGGGACTCATGAAGGAAGCGAAACGTCATTTGAAGTCGATGTTTCCGAGGTCCTGCATAAAGGAGGGAAAAATCTGTTGGTAGTTCGTGTACTCAACCCCACGTATGAACCCATTGACGGTATTGCGTTAAAAGAAACACCTTCGGGAGCGAAACAATATCCCTATAAAAGCAATGCTGTTTACAACTCGGGCGGTATCACGGGTGGAGTCGAGTTGTTATTTTATACCGATTTCAGCATTAAAGATATTGTCGTTGAACCAGACTGGGGAACAGGTAATGCTAAAATCAAAATCACTGTTGGCAATATCTGTTCAGGGATGATGCCATCATTTTTATCATTTAAAATCTATGATATCCGCTTAAATAAATTGTTGGTATCCGATATTTATTCAGGGAAAATGAATCCCGGAGACAACGAAATTGAAGTTGAACTCAGGGTCCCCGATTTTAAATTGTGGTCGCCCGACGACCCATACCTGTATAGCCTGACAGCTTCTGTCCAATCGGAAAAAACCGTAAATGAAAGTTCAGTCCGGTTCGGATTCCGTGATTTTCGGTTTAAGGATGGATATTTCCGGCTCAACGGGAAAAGGATTTTCCTGAAAGGGTCGAATTTCAGTACCCATTACCCGGTGAGTTTTACGATCCCTTTGTCCGAAGATATGTTTCGCCGTGACATCATCAATATGAAATTGCTTGGATATAACTTTGTCCGTATCCCGTTTGGTTGCCCCAACCCGCGGATTCTCGATCTTTGCGATGAATTGGGGATTTTAGTTCAGCAGGAACATTATGGCTGCTGGCAGATAGGGCAATACGGGAAATATGAATTTCGCAGGGTCTCCAATATGGATGAAGTACTGTCAAGCCGGTTTGAAAATTCAATCGTAAATGTAATTCGCCGCGACCGTAACCATTCCTGTTTAGTGATGTGGGGTGTCCTTAATGAAACTTTCGATGGGATAATTTTCCGGAAAGCGGTTGGTCTGTTGCCGGTACTGAGGAAACTCGATCCGACGAGATTGTTTGTGTTAAACAGCGGGAGGTTTGACGGGGTTAAAGAGGTGGGGAGTATGAGCAATCCGGGTTCAACAGAATGGGATGTCGGATTTGAAGAATTGAAAGATTGGCATCCTTATGTGTGGATTCCTTATAGCCGGGAAACGCTTGACGGACTTTCGGGGTGGAAAAATTCATCCGGGCAAAGTTTATATGTAAGTGAAACAGGCCTGTGTTCTCCGATTGAATTGCCTTCTGAGATTGGCGATTTTCAGATATTGGGGAAAGAGCAATCCGACGATGCGTGTTATTTTAAACGGCAGTTTTCAAAATTTCTTGTTGACTGGGAAAAATTCGGGATGAAGGATTGCTGGGCACGCCCCGAAGATTATATCCAGGAAGCGGAAAAAACTGCAGCATCATTACGTGAAACTGCTGAAACAGCCATCCGCTCAAATCCTGATGTTATATCTTATACCCCAACGAATAGTGTCGCAGATTACAGTATGGGAGAAAGCGTTGCTACCAATTTCCGCAGGTTGAAACCCGGATTGCTTGCCTCTGTCCTATGGGCGAATACTTCTCTCAGGTGGTGCTTAAGCACCGAGCCGCAAAGTATTTATACCGGCGATTCTATTCAATTAAGGATTTCATTCTCTAATCTTGATGTTTTAAAACCAGGGAAATTCCCTGCAACAATTCAGGTTGTTGGCCCCGATTTGAATTCGGTATATACCAGGAACGTTTTTGTTACAGTTCCGGAAAAAGTAGCCAACGGTGTCGAATCGCCGTTTGCCTGGAATATCCTGGCAGAAAGTATTGTAATTAACGGGCCGGAAGGAAAGTATCAATTATTGGCGACCCTTGAGCAAGGAGGCACAGCATTAGGCGGGAAAACAGAATTTTACGTTTCAAAACCAATAGATTTTGCAGCGTTAAATAGCGGTATCGTTCTATGCGGAGAAGATAAGGCAGTTCAAAACTGGCTGGCAGCACACCATGTAAAAAATACCCCGTTCGATAAGGATAATGAGTCGGATGGCAAGGTCATTTTAGTTGTTGGGGAACCCAAAGACAGTTTAACAATGCTTGGTGTCGTACGCCGGATATGCGAGGGAAGTGTTGCCATATTTCTTTCTCCGGGAACTTTCAGGAAAGGGGAAAATACAACCCGCTGGCTTCCTCTTGCTCATAAAGGAATAATTGAAATGATGGACCATGTCGAAGGTTATTACCGTGCTGACCGTTGGTCAAAAAAGCATCCGGTATTTGACGGATTACCTTCAGGAGGAATGATGGATTATAAGTTCTACCGGAATATAATTTCAAAATACGCCCTTTCGCAGGAATATGTAATTCCTGGAAAAGCCGCACATACCGATGAAGAAGTTTCTGCTCCGCTTACTTATCCTTCTGAGGCAGTATGCGGTGCTACCCGCATCAGCCATACTTATTGTTCAGGGATTCATTTGGGAATCTGGGATATGGGGCAGGGGAAGTTTATCGTGAATACGTTGAATATTGCCGAAAATCTTGATAGAGATCCTGCTGCAGACCGGCTATTTTATAACCTGCTCAGATATGCGTCAGAAAACACGGGCAACTCAGAGGTAAATATGCGATGACGCCGGATACGCAAGTTGTAATGGGTTAAATTGAAAAAATGTATGAATAATAATAGGGGGGAAGTGATATTGGATAGGTTTTGGACCACATATAATTTGATGATAAAATCCCATTGTATTTTTTATTAAAAAACCGATTGATGAGAAAAATAAAATTTCCTTTTTTAACTGCCAGCCTGCTTTTATTAACCGGAATAACAGCCAGCGCTAAGGCTCCGGCACAGAAACCAGAATTGATCAAATTGCCTTTTGCCTTCTCCGATGTTGGCCGTACCCCTATGGAAAATACCCCGTTTATGTTTGGATCACGGCTGATTGTTGCCAATAACCGGCCGGGTGGGGCAGATGCCAAAGGAGAAAATGCAAAAACCGGAGCAGGTAAGGCATTTATTTCGTTCCGGGTCGGTGTTTCCGTCTGGGCTCCGGAAGAACGGTGTACCGAACTTTTTGACTTATTCGACAAGTATAAAGGAGTTACCGACGAAATCACTTTTTTTACGTCCGGCACACATGCCCCGATTCCACTTGACGTTTTTGAAGGAAGGGCCGCTGTTCTAAAAACCCGGATGGAAGAGGCCCGGGAACGGGGTTATAGAGCAGGAATTAATATTTTGACCACCATCGGGCACCATGAAGAAAATCTCGACAATTCGCTGAAAGGAAATTATACCCCGATGGCCAATATTGACGGAGAGATTTGCCGTGGCTCTTTTTGCCCGAACGACGAAAATATGCAGGAATATATCCGCACGATTTATACTCTTGCTGCACGGGCAAACCCCGATTATATCTGGATTGACGACGATATCCGGTTCGGGCATATGCCCATCGGGAATGGTTGTTTTTGCGACAACTGCCTGAAAATTTTTGAAAAAGAAACCGGGATCAGGTACTCACGCGAAAGTTTGAAAAAGGCATTCAATGAGGGCGTTGCCGGTGAAAAACTGTCGGCCAGGACTGCCTGGCTTCAGCATAACCGGATCACCATTTCCCGGCTTTTTGAGTTGATTGAAAAAACGGTACACAAAATCAGGCCCGGGATGCCGCTTGGTTTTATGACCGGCGACCGTTTTTTCGAAGGCTACGATTTCGATAACTGGACAAAAATTCTTTCAGGGCCGGAACATGCGCCAGTGTATTGGCGCCCCGGTGGCGGTTATTATCAGGATAAGAACACCGATGAATTAGCCGGGAAATCGCACGATACGGGCCGGCAGGTTTCGGTATTGCCGCCTGAAGTAGTTTCGATCCAGTCGGAAATTGAAAATTTTCCGTACCAGCGTTTGAAGAAAGCCGCTAACATTGTGGTTCTGGAAGCTTGCTCGCATATCGCATCGGGTTGTACCGGGGCTGCTTTCAATGTGCTTTCGATGTATGATGAACCACTGGACGAATTTGAACCTCTGATTTTACGTTTGCAGGAGTCGCGGCCGTTTTTCGATCTTCTGGCTAAATCGCTGGGGCGCTTGCCGGTAACCGGCATACAAACTTTTTGGAACAAAAACAGCTATATAACAGGGGAACTCGGAAGCGGGAACTGGACCAGTTCAGGAAACCCGCTGGTAAGTCACGAATTATACAATATCGGGCTCCCTGCCTGTTATTCGAACGGGCATGCTGTTGTTACCCTGCTTGGCAAAGACAATATTTTTGCCCTTTCAAAAGATGAAATCAGGGCCTTGCTTTCAGGCGGTGTATATATGGATGCCGAAGCATTAGTCCAGTTAAATAAAATGGGTTTTGGAGAACTGACCGGTTTTGAAGTGCTGGAGTCAGAAACCAAGGACCGGATTGAAAAGTTTACCAACCATCCCTTAAACGGGCAATTTTCCGGCCGTGAACGCGACAACCGGCAGTCGTTCTGGAAGAGTAAAGCTTATTCTTTAAAAATGACCAATCCCAAAGCCCAGTCCCTTGCCGGACTTATCGACTATACCGGTGCGGCAGTTGCCTGCTGTACTATTGGAATCTTCGAAAACTCACTGGGAGGACGTATTTGCGTGGCTGGTTATTATCCCTGGTCATTTATGGAAAATTTATCGAAAAGTACGCAAATGAAATCGGTTTTCCGCTGGCTTTCAAAAGACAACATTCCGGCATATATCGGGTCATTTCATAAAATCAACCTGTGGGTACGCGAACCTCAATACGGCAGGGTGGCATTGGCGTTTACCAATTCATCCTTCGACCCGGCTGAAAATGTTGTCCTGATGCTGAAAACCAGGCAATCTGTTGCCCGCGTTTATGATATGGATTGCAAAGAAACCATTATCTGTTCGTCGGGAAAAGATGGGGAATATCAGAGATTTGTCATCCCGCAGGTCGGCCCCTGGCATATGAGATTAGTTGTTTGCGAGTAAGCAGGATTTAAGACTCAGTTACTGATATGGATCTATTATCTTATACCATAGTTTTATCGTTTTTTGAAATAAGGTGTATTACTCGTTTTGTTCATACAGGATCTGATTCATGTTCAGATTGAGGAGGAATATCAGGGTAAAAGATGAACCTTTTATAAATTATACGAATGAAAAGAAAAATTTCACGGATTGCTGGTATTCTCCTGTTTTTTTCGATCAACAGTTGTAATATGGCTCCTAACCAAATAAAAAACGACTGGTTGATTGATAACAGTTTTTATCAGGCAAAAATAAGTATTTCTGATAGCTCAAAAGATATAACCATTTGCAATGGTTTGGTCGAAAGGGTTTTTCGGATTGAACCCAATATCGCCTGCATCAGTTACAGGAACCTGATAACCGGGCAACAGTTGTTGCGTGCTGTAAAACCTGAGGCAGAACTGATAATCGACGGCCAAAAATACAACGTTGGCGGCTTGTACGGTCAAGAGGAACACGCTTATTTATTGCCGGAATGGATCGGCAATTTCACTTCGGGAGAAAATGATTTTCAGTTTGTTTCTTATTTCGAATCGGAACTGAAGCCTTATGTGAATTGGAGACAGGCATTCTGGGCAGGAAATGTCAAAAATCCAACCGGGAAGGTCCTGACCCTGCACTTTAAGTCAGCACGGTTGGAAGGAATTGCCGTAGCGGTTCACTATGAAATTTATGACGGATTGCCGTTGATCGTAAAATGGCTTTCGCTAACGAATAATACCGCTGAGTCAGTTAAAATCAACAGGGTGATTAGTGAAAAGCTGGCATTCGTGGAAGAAGAAAGTGCAGTGGTCGGTTCTCCGGAAGAAATGAAGAAGCAACATGGTATTTATCTGGAAGCGAATTATGTCATTAACAACGCCATGGATCATGGCATCAGCGATCAGATCATCCGCTGGAAAACCGATTCGGTTTACACCTCCCAGGTGAATTACAGTTTTCAGACGCCCTGTCTGCTTGAAGTTTACCCTGAGAAGGTAACAGCGGTAACGCTTCACCCGGGTGAGGAGTTCCGGTCGGTCCGGACGCACGAATTGCTGATGGACAGTTACGACCGGGAAAGGCGCGGCCTTGCTGTCCGTAAAATGTATCGCACAGT
The DNA here is from genome assembly GCA_964584045.1 of uncultured Prolixibacteraceae bacterium. GTDB lineage: Bacteria > Bacteroidota > Bacteroidia > Bacteroidales > Prolixibacteraceae > JBCFBK01. The sequence continues at coordinate 41,469 of CAZOYZ010000004.1, forward strand.
TGCCCCATGGACGGCTCAGAATCCGATATTCATGCATCTGGAAAGCAAAAACGACGATGAGGTAAAAAATGCGATTTCCCAGTGTGCCGCCACCGGATATGAAGCGCTCATTCTGAGCTTTGGAAGCCATTGCAATATGGAAGACACCTCCTCTGTTAACATTCAAAGGTGGAAAGAACTGGCCAGGCTGGCACACCAAAACGGGATTAAAATCGGTAGCTACTCCCTGTTTAGCTCGCGCCGTATCAGCGACGAAGATGATGTCATCGATCCGGTTACCGGCAAACCCGATGCTGCTGCTTTTTTTGGTCATGCTCCGTGCATGGGCAGTAAGTGGGGGCTGGCCTATATCGAAAAACTGAAATACTTTATGAGAGAAACGAACTTCGATATTTTTGAAAATGACGGCCCTTATCCGGGCGATGTTTGTGCCTCCGTTTCACACCCGGGGCATGAAGGATTGGGCGATTCGCAGTGGGCTCAGATGAAATTGCAAAAGGGATTGTACCGATGGTGTAATGAACGAGGAATTTATATCAATGCCCCCGACTGGTATTTTTTAGACGGATCGCATAAAACTGACCTGGGATACCGGGAGGTCAATTTCTCACTGCCCCGCGACCGGCAAAAAATCCTGAACCGGCAGAATATTTTTGACGGAACCTGGGAAAAAACACCGTCGATGGGCTGGGGTTTCGTACCCCTTACCCAATATCACGGGGGCGGGAGCGAAGCGGTTTTGGAACCTCTGTCCGAACACCTTGACGATTATGAGCAATTGATGATGCAGTACTACGGTGCAGGAATACAGGCCTGTTATCGTGGTCCCCGGCTTTATGACACGGAAGGAACCAGGCAGTTGGTTGCCCGGGTTATTGACTGGTACAAGGAACACAGAGAGGTTCTCAACTCCGATATCATTCACCTGCGCCGTGCCGACGGCCGCGACTGGGACGGTTTCCTGCACGTGAACCCTGCCGGCGTAGAAAAAGGCATGCTGATGCTGTTTAATCCGCTGAATATACCCATTGACAGAGAAATTGAAATTCCTGTTTACTACACCGGACTTTCCGACAAAGTAAAAATCACCGGACAGGAAGGGAAAACAGAAGTTTATCCGGTAAGCCGCGATTACACCATTCGGATAAAGGTTTCTGTACCTGCAAAGGGTTATGCCTACTGGATTCTGAACGGTTAAAGTGCATCCCGAAGAGGTAACGATGATATGCAGATTGCAGTTGGTAAAATTGAAAAAATAAAAGTATGAAACGAGCATGAAAGCCGCGGCTTCCGCCCGAGTTAATGTTTATATGCGAATCGGAGCGTAGCGGAGATCCGCGAAGCGAATTCCATACGTCGATGTCCTTTAGAAAAGTAATAAAGTTTAGTACG
>CAZOYZ010000005.1:0-1077 GCA_964584045.1 uncultured Prolixibacteraceae bacterium
TGGTTTAAAAAGATGAACGTCTGTTAATGATAAAGGGATTATCGATCTTCTCCCTCTTGCTATTCAGGATCATTCCGGCCATGCTTTTTCCCATTTGGCCAAAGTCGGTTGAAATGGTCGTGATCCCGGTGGCCACAATCCCTTTGATGGAAGATTCATTGTAGGAAATAATCCCAAGGTCTTTTCCCAACTGCAGGTTGCGTTCGAGGGCATAGCGGACAAGGTATTCCAGATCCTTGTCGTCGACCACAATGAACAGGTCACGGGGCTGTACCGGCAAATTTCTCAGATCGGTCGTGATCTCAAACGGGAATGGTTTTTGAATGCAAAAATCCCTGAAGCCGACCGCAATTTCGCGCAGGGTGGCCCGCTGGTTTTTGATGGCCAGTATAATCCGGGCATAGCGGTCGAGTTCTTTTGAATACTGTTTCAATATGCGATAGATATCACGCTCGAAGTCCTGGCAAACGAACGGGTACTTTGTCCGGTATTGTTCCCGGCCCTGGTCGAGAATATAGACTTTCCGTTCCGGCAGCTTTGAAATCAGATCGGCCGCTTCTTTGCCCGGCATGGGCATGATCACATACTCGCTGAACTCTCCGTTTGCACCTTCCAGAATGGTTTGGAAGAGTTTGAGGTTGTTATGGTGGAAAAAGATCTGTTCGGTTCCTTGTCCGCTCAGCGTGGATTTGAAAGCCTCATAGAGGTCTTCTTTATAAGCCGTCAGTTTGTCAAACAATAACAGGACTTTGTGGCCGACATCCACCTGGACATTCTGAATAAAATATCCTTTGCCTACCTGGGAGGTGATGATCCCTTTTGTTTTCAACTCATTGTATGCCATGAGCACGGTGTCCTGCGACAACCGGTATTGCCTGCACAGCACATTCAATGAGGGGATCCTGTCTCCTTTTTTCAGTTTCCCCTTTTTTATTTGTACGGAGATGGCATCAATGATCTGCCTGTACTTCGGGACCGCCAGGTTCTCATCAAACTGAATATCAAGTGTCCGTTCCATTATATACCTCTAGCTAGTACCAGGCAAATATATAATAGTTTTTTATACTGACAAACAGT
>CAZOYZ010000005.1:1177-30024 GCA_964584045.1 uncultured Prolixibacteraceae bacterium
AGAATGTATTTTTCTCCAAGTACTTCGACTTGAATTTCTACCGGATCTTTTCCGGCGATAAAGGTTTCCGGGACCGTCAGCAGACGGCATTCCGGAGCTGATTTTCCCCGGTAAGGAACCAGAATTGACACAAATGCGGCAGGTCCGGTGCTTTCATATACTGCTGTGACGCAAGTCCGTTGCTCCCGCTTGCCGTATTCAGTGGCGGTCCATCCTTGTTCTTTATTCAACCGGAAGGGGTGTTTTCCTTTAATCCGGATCAGCAGGTTTACATCTTCAAGTCCGGTGGTGATGCTTTGGGTTTTGTGGTCAATTGTCACAGGTCCCGGGGCTAAAGGGAAATGAAGTTCCGGATTACCATTGGCATCTGTATTGGCTTCATCGAAAATGACAAAAAAGGGCATATTGCTTTTTTTTCCGGAAAACCAGATGGTTCGCCGGTGCTGCAGTGATTGATAGGATTGATTTTCGACACATACAACATCCGTGTTTTCATCCGATTGCCAAAGTAACTGTCTTCCGATGATATCCGTGTCTTTGCCATTTAAGGTAAGCGTGGGATGCACCCTGGTCTGCCTATGCCAGTTTCTGGCCTCTTTGTCATGTCCGTAGGTATAAAAACCCGTATCGGGCATAAGCCAACGTCCGTAGGCATACAGTTCATAAGTGCCGTTGTCTGGCTGATCGTGCCACGGATTAATGGAGGGTGGTGAACAGTGCAGGGCCATATATACCTGATCGGGAGTCCATCCGTTGCGCATGGCATAGAAGCCTGCTCCGGGGAAAGCCATACTGCCGTTTTTGGGCAAATTAGGAAGGTCGAGATCAGCGAGGGCATCAAACTTCGGATCGTCAAACCGCCGGCCTGCATCCTTCAGTATGCCGTATAACTGCCACTTTTTGCGGTCTTTCGACTGACTTTTCTTGCGGGCTGTATCACCAAACATGGGAAATCCCAGGTCGGGAGTGGATATTCCAAAGATATAGTCTGCCATAGCCTTGACACGACTGATATAATAATCGGGCATTTCACGGCCAAGGTCACGTATGCGGCTATCGATTTCGAGGGCGTCACTGTACACGGATGAATGGTATCCTCCGCACCATTCCCGCTGTACTCCGTCAGCTGTGGTTTGTGCAAGAAGATTTTCGCAGGTGATATTCATGGCCACATCGAGCCATCTCTCCGTATCCCTGAATTCAGGAAAAGTATGCAGCACATTGATAAATCCCCGTTGCTCGAAGATCGCCATGTTGTGGATTTTTCGCATGGGCTTTTTTTCCGTTTTGACCTGGTGGTCGTAGATGCTGGTTAATAAGATACCTAAAAACTGAGGAGTAAATGATTCGGCATGAACCAGCACACGAAAGCTATTGCAAAGATTTGTTGCGCGTATTCCAGTTTGTATGCTGAGCCAGGGATATCCTTTCCACCCGCTGTAAACAGGATGAACAACAGTTAGTGTTGTTTCCAGGGGATGCTTTTTGATCCAGTCACTGATTAAACCGATAAAAATTCGCGCATAGCGTTCATCTCCGGTTATACGGAATGCATGGGCCAGGTCGTTTGCCCAGTAAAACCGGTAAACGTTTGCCACCCATTCAATATCTCCTGCGGGGTCGGCCGCCCAGTCGATGTCTGTTCCGTAGGCAGCAGCAGGATAAGGTCCCCATTGAAAGATATGTTTTTCCAGATTATCGGCTTTTTCCAAAACAATGGCTTTGGCGGAATCGTCGATCGCCGGGCCGGATGGCTTTGGATAGCGGACGCGGTAATAGTTCAGTAAAGCTTCGAGCGCCGCGTCATGCCCATTTTGTTCAAGTGCCTTCCGGACTCCGGCCAGTTCCGGTTTATCCAAATCCAGCACCGAAAATAAAGCGGACGCAGATAAAGACTTCAGTCCGGTCATGTCGGTTAAGGTACTCATTGCGTCTGAATGGCCCTGGGAATTCATGGGAATCAGAGATACCGTACCTGTGGCCAGAGAAATTACACCAAGTTTCTGCAGGAATTCCCTGCGGTTGTCAACTCGTTTCATTGATTTGTGCTTTAGATCCGGCAGTTCGTTACCGGATAAGTTCATTCCTCCAGTAATCAACATGATAGGCAACGCCGTCAGCGCTCCATACCTTTGACACGATGTCAGGGTCGCCGTCGCCGTCCACGTCGCCTAATTGCGCATCATGCCATCCGGGGTTGTCAACATGGATTACATCGATTTCAAATTTAGGATTTTTGCTTCCTTTATTGTACCAGATCACGCCGCGTTCTTTCAGTCCCCGTGGCTTCATTGCCACTTTGCCGCTTTTTTCCATCCACACGGCAGGATCTTCCTGTTCACCTGCAAAAATGTCGAGGTTCCCGTCCTGATCAAAGTCAGCAACACCCAGCGAATGGAAAGAGCCTGTTCCCGGAACATCACCTTCTTTGGTCGGCGGGTCAGAAAGCATGTGTGATTTCCAGGTCAATCCGCCGCCTTTGTTTTCCACCCAGTAAACATGAGAACCCCCTGTATCGCAATTGCTGTAAACAATATCGTTTAGCCCGTCCCGGTTGATATCAACAACCCATGACTTCATGCCTCTTGGATAGGATGCATTCAGTACTTCCTGATAAGGCCATTCGTGACGAGTCCAGTCGCCAACACCGTTTCCCGGATTCGCAAACCAGTAGCCGGGAATAACCACATCCGGATCACCATCTCCATCCAGATCGCCAATTCCACGGGGAGCAACACCGCCATGATCATGATGTCCGTGATCAATGATGTTTTCACGTAGGTTGTTATATTTCTGGAAATCTAATGAAACGGCATCGTACCAGGCAAGTTTATTGCCATCGTAAACCACCAGGTCATCTATTTTATTTCCGTCCATGTCGGCCAGGGTAATATCGTGTCCCCCGCCTTTGTAGTTGTTGCTCTTCCATGGTAAGTCCGGATGTTTATCCAGAGTCCCGGGATTACGGAACCAAACCCCTTCAAAAACCACATCCATCCATCCGTCCCGGTCCATATCGATTGCCACGTTTCCCAGCGTTTTTGCAAGATTCTCAGATCGACCCATCACATGGGGAATCCAGATTGAATCGTTGATCCTCTCATACCAACAGGCTTCCTGTGTGTTCCGTCTCGAAACAGCAACATCCAGGTCGCCGTCGTGATCATAGTCACCCAATGCAGGTCCCCCGGTTCCCCATTCCGAACCGGGCAATACTTCGTCGATGTAAAAATGGGTCCATTTCGGTTTACTGTCTTTTTGGGCGTAAACACATTCCATGGTGGTCCCCAGCAAAATCAACATTAACAATATTTTGTGTCTCATATCAAAAGATTTAAAAAATCAGACTTCAATAATTCCATAAAATGGCATCGTTTCTCCACAGGTGTAAATACGGGTAATTGTCCCACCCAATACTCACAATGTCCATGTCCCCATCCCCATCGATATCCGATACGCGTGATCCCAGGTGGCTTTCTTTGCCAGGGCAGACAATGTGTTCCTTAAAATTACCCCTGCCGTCGTTCTCCCAAATAGATATTTTTAATGAGCCCCGGTGTGTCCCTGAAACAATGTCCATATCTCCGTCCTGATCCATATCTGCAATATCCATGCTGTTCATGGAATTATTGGATCCGGCATTAACAATTGTATGTTTTATCCATGAACCTGTTTTTGTATCGGATGGTGCTTTAAACCAATATATCCCGTTTTCATTTTGATTAGCCCCTGTGGCAATAATATCGGTGCGCCCATCCCCATCCATGTCTGCTGCAGCAAAACGATCCACTCCATTCAGCGGACCAACATAATACCTGTTCCAGTTTTCAGTTCCATCGCCCGGATTTTCATACCAGTTGATTTCAGTATTTACGGCCGAAGTGCAACACAGGTCAATATCTCCGTCTCCATCCAGATCAGCATAGCCGATACCTTCCGGATAAACCGAAGAGGCAACTGTGATCCTTTTCCATTCATTGGTCCCGGGATTTGAAGGTATCTTGTAGTAGTATATTGCACCATTAGGCTGTTCCCCGCCCACGATGATAATTTCCGGTTTGTCGCCTGCTTCCGGTTGGGCCAGTTCGTATCCCTGTGTGCTTAAAAAATGATTGCCTTTGCCTGCATTTCCTATTTGCCGGTAATACCAGTCATCGCCTTGGGCGTCATTCATTTCGAGCCAGAACATTTGTCCTGCGCTATTTTCCGCAATCAGATCGGGATGCCCGTCATCATCTACATTGACCGCCAGCAACAAATCTACGTTTATCGGTAATGTTTTCCGCTTCCAGCTTGTACTCATATCTCCCCCCGGATTGAAATATACCCATTTCCCTGAAGCAATATCTTTTTCTCCATCCCCGTTCAGATCGACCATGACCAGTCCCATATCTCTTTGATCGCGCAGGCTGTCGATTTGAATGTAGTACCATTTGTCCAGCGATAATGGTTGAGGACGGATGGCCTCATTCACCCACAGGTTCACTTCTGTTCCCTGGTAATTCGCTCCGAAAAAATCAAGGTCCCCGTCTTTGTCGCAGTCGAAAATACGGCAGGAATGTGAGCCGCCTTCCCATAAAACCTGTTTCTCCCATGAAGTACCTTTTCCTTTGTTTGCATATATGATCACTTCATCCGGATCTGTTCCGTGATGCATCTCTGCGGTTACAATATCGATATTCCCATCCAGATCAAAATCAGCGCACCCTGCAAAATGAAAGATGCACTGGACATTATCTGTCAGAATATGTTCTGTCCAATGGTCGGTTGGATTAACCGGATGCTCAAACCATGATATATGGTATGAATTATATACCCGTTCAGAAGGAGAGAGGACAAGATCAACTCTTCCATCCAGATTAATATCTCCGCTCCCGATAAATACATTCCCCTGTTGCCAAGTATTCGACAAAGTATAGTCCTTCCACATAGCTCCTTCCATTGTCCCGGGATTTTTGTACCATTTATTTCCTGTTGCCAGATCGGTTTTGCCATCACTGTCCAGATCGATTGCGAGCAATCCTTCGCCATGAGGACAGTCCCGTGTGGTATGTATCCAATGCGAAGGATCAGTTTGTTCAAAAAAATGCAGGATATTCCCATTATGTCCCCATTCGCTCTGGTTTCGTCCGATCACATCAATATCTCCATCACCATCAAAATCTCCCACTTCAATATCGTGCAATTCTGTTTCCGAGATTAAAGTACGGGACCAGCCACCGTCCAATGGGTTACCGTCATTTTTATACCAGGAAAAAGACTTTCTGCTTAAGACGATCAGGTCCATTTTCCCGTCTCTGTCAATATCTGCTGTTTCATGGTCTGTATTAAATCCGGCGCCTTCCTCTGCGATGTATTTCTTCCATGATGCAGTGGGAGTTCCTGGGTTTTTATACCATACAATTCCTCCTCCGGAAGCTCCCCCCACAATCAAATCGGTCAGACCATCGCCGTCAATATCTCCTGTAGTTTTTCCATACGGATCCTTTGGCCCATTTGCATCAACCACCACACGTTGAAAATTCATTTGAGCAACTGTTTTCATAGCTGTATTTTCCAGTGCCAGGACAAAAATGAGAATATACCTCAGGCTTTTCTTTATTGGTATTAATAATGACATCTCCTGATTTGTGTTATTCGGTTAAGGTGATTGGCGTGGAGGCCCTGAACTCCCCGGGATTATGCCCTTTCCGGTATACGGGAATTTTCTGTTCCATTGTTGTGATCTTGTTTAGAGGGATAGGGGGTTAAACCAAAGGTCAATGGGTTTGGAAACGCCATAGGCCTGATTAAAGGGGGCCGACACCTTTTTGCCGCTTCCCGCAGACTGGTACCCGGCAAAAAGTACTTCCTGTACAAAACGACCGTCTTCCCCGGTACAGATCGGTACTTCTTTTCCGCGTACGCACCGGGCAAAGTGGGCCATTTCCTGAGGAAATCCATAATTCCACAATTCTTCAAATACCGGGTATGACCATCCCAGGGTTGAGGGCGCCTTTTCTACGGCATAGCCAAACCCTTTTTCTGAAAAAGTAGGCAAGGCATTTCCCATGTGCAAGTTACCGTAGGTACAGCCGTGAGAGCCATACACTTCGATCCGGTCGTCCATTCCACCGGTACGTGCCCAGCTATCTTCAATCATGGCAATCTTATTGCCTTCAAATTCCAGGATGCAGATCGAATTGTCATCTCCCCTGGTTTTACCCGGGTGAACGTAAGTTCCCATTTGGGCCGTAACGCTTAAAAGTTGGGGTCGTCCGAGGAACCACCATGAGAAGGCGATACCGTGACATCCCATGTCCATAAAGACGCCTCCGCCCGAACGTTCGACGTCCCAGAACCAGTCGCTGTGCGGCCCGAAATGCTTTTCGCTTTGTTTGACCAGGTACAAATTGCCAAAAGCACCCTGATCAGCCATTTCTTTGGCTTTGACATATTTGGGGGTGAAATAGAGTTCCTCTGCATACATCAGCAGAACACCTTGTTTTTTACAGGCCTCGATCATTTGGTCGGCTTCTTCCAGCGTCATACTAAATGGTTTCTCGCAAACCACATGTTTTCCTGCATTGGCCGCATCAATGGTCATCCGGCAATGCAAATGATTGGGGGCGGCAATGGTGATCATCTCAATCTCAGGGTTTTTGAGCATCTCGCGGTAGTCGGTATACACATTCGGAATGCCGTACTTTGCTGCCAGTTTTGCAGCATTCCCGGCCGTTGGCGATGCAATCGCGATGACCTCAGCTTCTTCGGGCATGAGGCGAAATGAATCAGCATGAATATCAGCCTGGAAAGCTGATCCGATGATTCCTACTTTGACTTTTCCTTTTTTCATTATTTTCCGTTTTTATTGGTCTGTATTTTTCTTTTTGAAGGCATTGCATTCATCAGGAAATCCGAAAGATGATCCACATCAGGCTATCCCCAAATTTTACATAGTATCCTGAAACTGCATTTGCGATCATCAATGATTCAAAAAAATCAAAACCACTGCACCGGGCAAAACAATAACCGGCATTGAAATTATCACCTCCGCCAGTTAATATTGCCGGATCTTCACAAAAGAAAGTATCACATTTTTCATAAATAAAACCATCGTGAACCAGGGCATCCCTTGTTCGGTGAATGACCAGTTCATCCGCTTCACAAGCAACCAAAAGGCTTCTTATGAGATCTTCATCTGACTTGTCATCAGTAAGGTTCAATGCCTGTGCCAGTATTTCTGCCTCATTCCGGTTCAGGCTGATCATTAATTTAAAATATTTACGAAATTGTCTTAAAAGTGTTGTGGCAAACCGGATCTCCTTCTTCGGTTTTCGCGAACAATCCGAAAAGTCAATAAGAAGATACGGAAGTCTTTCGCTTTCTTTTTCTCAAGGTTAAAAGTGATTAGAGGCAGCGTATCAATGATTCTTTTATTCATGAATAATTCGCCGGTTTTAACGCTTTAAAGGTGATGCTGAACCGGAGGAGGGTGATGTGCCCGCCGATCCGGAGTAATTCTCCCAACCTGAGAATGTATAGCCTGAAGCAACTGCAACAACAGTCAACCTTGCCTTCATGGGGAAGAAGCGGACCGCTTCGCTTTCCGGATCGTCACATTGAGACCTGGAGGCAGACCAGCCCTGACCATACGGAATGCAGGAGCCTTTTCCTTTCCACAACAATATTCCAATCCGGTAAAAGTCTTCAGGACGGGTAAAATCAACTTTTACCTCCTTATTCATCTGCCACCAATCATCTGGTTTCCCGATATTTTTTTCGACACATGAGCCTGTCCCCCCGGATAAATAAGATAGAGCAGAGCATGTTTCCAGCCAGCCGCCAGGGCGGTCAATATCCTGCCAGATGCCAAATTGTACGGAGAAACAATCAGAGGTAGGTTGCTCCAATACTTCGAAGCGTAACCAAAAGGTGCCGTTCAGATAATCATAGGGTGTAACCCAGCTTGTATCCGGCATTTCACCGAAATTCGTGATTGCAGGGTTCACGTCCTTTCTGTGCCACCAATAAAAAGAGTTAGCGCCGTACCAAAGTTCAGTCCGGGGCGACCATGCCCACTCAATGGTCTCATTAAAAACAATTTTTTCCTGGGCTTCTGATCCTGAATGTTGGATCAGAAAGGTGAAAAGAGTAAATAAAGCTGACAGAAGAAAATTTGAATTATCTCTCATTACCGGAAATTTTCCATTCAACCTTGTTTAATTTGAGCGTTAATTCATGTATCCTGATCATCAGCGGGCGACCGTGAGCAGGAAAGAACCGGAAGGCTGTTCAAAAAGCAGCGTGACTTTTATTTGCGTGCCTCTGTGAATAACTTCGTTTGAATACGGTGGCTTCATTACCGATATCTTATCAAAGAGCACCGCAGAGTTAAAAACGGAGCTTCACAGCGTCATTGAACAGCCTTCCGGCAGTCTTATCTATGGTTATTACTTCATCGCGTAGCGCTTAATGCTGACAGTCATCTCCTTTTTGGTATTGTCCACCTTGTTGACAAAGATATACGCACGGTACTTGCCGTCGGCGGTTTCAATCCATGCCCCGGAGTCAAGTTTCATATTGATGCCGTAGTTTGGAGCATTTGTAAAATCGATCTCTCCGAAATCAACATCATCCACGTAAATACCATACTGAAGACGGGCCATTTGTTTGTCGCGTAATCCGTACACTTTCACAAATTTGGTGCTATTCGTCACGCCTGAAGGAAGGGTGACCCCGGGAAGGTATTCCGAATTGGCCGGAGATGCCAGAGCGTGGGCGAAAGTAACTCCCGTAATAACCCGGTAAAGATAAACCAAATCTATTTTTGCTGCATTGGAAGCTGCTTCGGCAGCATTGTATGCAGCCATATCTGCAACCGATAAATACATTTTGTTGTTATCGCTCAGTACCAGATCGAGTTTCATGTCCATCTTGGCGATGGTATAAGGGCCCATGTCGTACGACACTGTTTTCCCCGTGCTCGCTCTGGCTGAGAATTTGAACGATACGGTTTTCCCGCGTGCTTCTTCCGGTATCAGATAGTAATAGCGAAGGGCGGCTGCACAGGTATCCCTGGTAAAGACGATCTCGGTTTTTACCCCGGTTGTTACCGAAGGGTTGGCAATGGTAACCGGGATATCCACACCGCTGCTATTGGTATAAAACGATCTGTTTTCGAGATAAGTACCTGTTGCCCCGGCAATGGTTGCTTCAACCTGGGCTGAAGTAATTTTCCCTGCTTTCTCCCCAAGGGCCATGGCATACACAAATTCAAGGTTCAGCCCCACCACATTGGGACCCAGTGAACGTTTGATGCAGTCATTCTGAAACTCCGTTTTTGCTTCAGGTACCGTATATTCGTCTTCTGTGCAGGCGCTGACAATTGCTAAAAGCAAGAAAAGCATAAAAATATAATATATCCGTTTCATAATTTAACAACTTTAAGGTTTAGCCTGGACGGTCACGTTCACCGTATAGGTTTTTTTAATTTTCCGGTTTCCTGCAATAACGGTCCATTTTTGGGGACTTGTCAGATTGGAAAAATCGACAAATCTGGTAATCTTCGGATCTAGTTTTGCATCGGTTACCAGGGTAAACTGGGGCCACAGTTTTTTTAAATCGGTGCCGTAGAATACCTCTACGTCAATCGTCTGAGCCGTGGTGTCGATGACGGCCGCTTTTGTTCGTACCGTTTGCTGGTCTGTGCCCAGGAGCTCAAAACTGCTCACATAACATTGCGCCCGTGTGGTAATCAGTAAGCCGTCTTCGTCAATCGGATAGTCGGCACACCTGATCCATGCAAAAGCAGCGATGATCAGCGCGAACAGGGGTATCATATATTTTTTCATGTGTTTATTGAATTTATGTTTCATAACTTGTTCACTATAACCAGGGTGTATTCTGGGTTAAATTTGGATTGCGGTCGCGTTCTCCCGATGGAATTGCAAAAATGTAACACCGCTGATAAATTAATTCTGATGCATTCTGAAAGTACCGGGTCACATTTGCCCCGTGGGTGTCTCTCCGCCATACCCCTTCACCATACGGAGGACACCAGACCCTTTCGATGGCCCTCCAGCGGCGAAGATCGAATGAACGCTGGCCTTCGCCATAAAGTTCGATGATCCGTTCCTGTTCAATAGCAGTGAAAAATGCTTCTTTACCGGCAGTCATGTGCGGCAGCAGCGGAGGAAGATTTCCCCGGTGCCTGATCTTATTTACCAGTGTAATGGCATCGGCTTGTGGCCCGTGTACTTCGTTGGTCGCTTCTGCATACATCAGGTAAACATCAGCCAAACGCATTACCGGATAATTATAATCTCCTTCTTCCCGTAAAGGACCCGCAATGTTCGTCAGAAACTTCCGGAAAACATACCCTGAATTGTTACGGTCGGTATTGTAGGAGGTATATTTCACTCCATTGATGGTCACTGAAGCATTCCATGTTTTGTAGATATAAGGGACCCATCCTGTTGGCAGCGTGTTAAGCATCCCTGCGCTCATTTCGTAGTCCCACATGAGGGACGCTTTCATCCGGTAATCGCGATTGGCATAACTTTGAGGGTTAACCGCCGAATTCAGAGCTGTGCGTGCCCCCGGCGCAGAAGGATTCATCGGAACCAGGGGTGGGCAGAAATCGCCGGTGAGGGTTGACTGATACCGGTCTGCTATTTCGTAACGGGGATCCACAAAATGTTGGGCAAATTCATGATTGCGTCCTCCGAAATTCCACATCAGGTGGTCACCCTGGCCGGTACCGGGACCTCCATGAGTAAACACCATGATCATTTCGCCCTCGGTGTTGGCATTGCCGTATTGAGAGGTAAACAGGTAATAGTAATTGGGAAGGATTTCAGCATTTCCCATGGTTCCCCAATCTCCGGGTTCTCCGTTCCTGAACAGGTTAAGGCCATAGTTTTCAATAACAGCTTTAAAGTCGGCGGCAGCGGCAGTGTAAGCAGCCGTTGCTGCTGCCTGGTCGGGAACGAATCCGTCCAGTTCAGGCCAGCCAAATTTGTTCCAGCAGGCCCAGAAAAGCTGCAACTTTCCTCTGAACGCCAGAGCAGCCGGTTTTCCGGCACGGCCAATGGCTGACCCTTTTACCGGAAGTTTTTCAAAAGCGTAAGTAAAGTCTGCCATAATGGAGTCTTTTACCTGGCCAATAGGTGTCCTGGTAAGTGAGGATACCTCTGAATCAGCGTAGATGATTTTATGGATATAAGGCACATCGCCCCACATGGAAATCAGGCGGAAATAGATCATACCCCGAAGAAGACGCGCTTCGCCAATTACCGCTTCAAGGCCGGGTTTCGATGAGGCATTTGCATCCGGTAACATCTTCCTTACGTTTTCAATCACATAATTAGTCCGGTGGACTCCACCGTATAATCCCTTGTACATTTTATCAAACATATTGCCATAACCTGAAGGGATATAACTACTTGTATTGTGAACAACTGATGTAGTCGTCGCGGAACATCTGACATATTCACCCTGGGCGTCGAAATAGTAGTCCTGATCAAACAGAGATCTTACAGAAGAGTATGCACCAAGAAGTGCAATGGTAGCATCATTTTCAGTTTTCCAGAATTCATCTGCATCCACTACTGTTGTTGGCGGCCGGTCGAGTAGGTCCTTGGTACACGATCCGGAAAAAAGCATGATTCCTGTTACAACAGAGATTATTAATGATTTGACAGTCACCTTGTTCATAGCTATCTATTTTAAATACCAACGATAATACCAAATGAAAACGATTTAACCAACGGATAGGCATCGCTTACGTGCGCTACCTTTTCAGGATCAAGTCCGCGAAATTTGGTGAATGTGACGAGGTTTTCGGCAGAGCCATATATCCGGATATTATCTATCCCCAGTTTCATCAGGCTTTGAGGTAAGGTGTACCCCAGTTGAATATTTTTAAGGCGGAGATACGTGAGGTCATCAAGCCAGAAGGTTGTCTCTGTGCGGTTGTTGTTACCTCCCAGCCGCGGCCAAATGCCATCGCGGTTTTCAAGCGACCACGGGTTGTTCCAATGTTCCCAGGATGAGGCAAATTCGGTTGTTCCGAAGTTAACATTATTAAATACATTGATCCAGTATTCTTTGCGGCCTGCTGAACCCTGGAAAAGGGCCGTCAGATCGATTCCTTTCCACGACATACTGATATTCAGTCCATAGTTGGTGGTAGGCCTGTTTCGTTGATTATTCGGATCGGCTTTCCTGTCTTCATCACTGATCCGGCCATCGCCGTTAAGATCTGAACGAATGATATCTCCGGGCTGTGCATTCTGGGGCGTGGCATCGTAAATATCCTGCCAGGTCTGTGCAATACCCTTATCCACATACGTATATACAAACTGATAAGGCATATCAAGGAATACGTATCCCCGGCCTAAATATTCATTCCATTTTTCAAGGGTAGTCCGGTTATAAGAAGCATTCAAATTAACAGAATAGCTAAAACTACCTGCTTTATCCCTCCAGTTGAAATTACCTTCGATACCGCGGTTACGAAGGTCCCCAATATTTTTACCGGGTGGAGTATAAGCTCCGGTAAGATGGATAGACATGTCGGATGGACGAATCATCCCGGTCGTCAAACGATCGTAGTAGTCAATTTCTGCAGTAAGACGTCTATCCAGAAAGGCCAGATCCAACCCGATATTCATTACATTTGTTGCTTCCCACGACAGATCTCTGTTGACCATTTTGCTGAATGCAAACCCTTTTGCAATGGAGCCTCCTATCATGTAGTTATTGGTTGTAAGAGTCTCCTGTTGCTCATAACGGCCTTTCTGCGCGTAGCTGCTTGGAAAGCTGTTGTTCCCCAAGCCTCCATACGAGATGCGTAATTTTCCGCTGTTGAGCCAGCCCTGGGTGAACGGTTTGATAAAGCCTTCTTCTGTAAATTTCCATCCCAAAGAAGCAGAAGGGAAAAACCCATATCTGTTCCCTTCAAGGAATTTGGAAGAACCATCGTAGCGGAAACTGGCTTCAAAAAGGTATTTGTCGAAAGCAGAGTAGTTTAACCGGCCAATATAGGATCGAAGCCCTTCCGTACTTGATGAACCGCTATTGGAAATAACATCCGTCAACGCCGCATTAATTTCATGAAGCGACGGATGAAGCCGGTCGTTTCGCGAAGCGGACAGAGATCGGTCATACCAAAACTCTTCATTGTAAACAAACAACGCCCGGAATTCGTGGTTGACGGAAAATGTTTTTTCATACGAAAGCTGGGCGCCGAACAGGGTTTTATAACCTGAACTTGAGGAGTTTGAAATACCTGAGTTCTCACCAAAATATACCCGTGATCCATATGTGTTGGTTTGAAAATTATAAGCACGGGCCGGCGTTGGGGCATTATACGAGAACTGGTTGTAGTAATTGAGCGTGTAATCAACCCGTGCGGTGAGCCCTTTGAATGGCGACCAGTCCAGGTAAAAACTCGGGTTCGCTTCCTGCCGGTTTTGATAGGTTTGGGTATTGGTATAGTACACCAATGGGTTATAAGCCTGTGGATTTTCATTATACGCCATTACCCCTCCGTAATAACCCGTAACCGGATCGTATGGAGTTATCCCTGCAATGGCAGCAAACAAGTCGAACCCGGATGAACCACCCTGATCATCGGTAAAACCATCTGCTTTTGCAAGCTCATATTTCGACCAGTTACCGCTAAACCGGACCCCTACATTCATATTGTCACGAATCTTGTAATCGTAATTGAAACGTGCATTGTATCGTGAATAGTCATTGTTTATCTGCAAACCTTTTTCATCCATCGAACCTATGGAGATGAAAAAATTGGATCTTTCATTGCCGCCTGATAATGACAAATTATTGTTTTGAACGCTGCCGTTGCGTATAATGATATCCCACCAGTCGGTGTTCGGATAACGCAACGGATCGATCATGCCCAAAGCCATCCACTGGTCAATGGTCCCGTCTTTAAACAGCCAGTTTGACTTTAATGTATTTACATTAGCCGCATATTGGTGAAGAGTGAGGGCCCGTGGATAGTCAACCATAAATTCGTAGGATTTGGTCGGATGCTCAATGCTGTACGAACTCGAAAAGGTAACCGAAGTCTTTTTCGTACCTTTTCCGGTTTTGGTAGTGATGAGGATTACCCCATTGGCAGCACGCGAACCATAGATCGCCGATGATGCGGCATCTTTCAGAACAGAGATGCTTTCCACGTCATTCATGTTGATCCTGTTAATGTCCACATCAGGCATGCCATCCACCACGATAAGCGGATCCGAATTATTCACAGTACCAAGACCCCTGATTAATAACGATACGTCATTTTTCCCTGCCATCCCCGAATTTTGGCTCACGGTAAGACCCGGAATAAGTCCCGACAAGCCGGAAGAAACATTGGGCAGGGACCGGCTGGTCATTTTTTCGTCAATTTTAACGGCAGAAACTGCTCCGGTCAGGTTTACCTTTTTGATCGTTCCATATCCGATGGCCACAACCTCTTCAATTCCAACTGTTTCTTCTTCCATGTTTACATTGACGGCTGTCCTGCCTGCCACCTTCACTTCCTGCATTTTCATCCCCACAAACGAAAAGACCAGGGTTCCGTCGTCGGGAACTTTAGTCAGCAAATAGCTTCCGTTTGTATCTGTAATGGTACCATATGAAGTACCTTTTATTGCTACAGTTACTCCCGGGATCGGAATGCCGTTCGCATCTTTAACCACGCCTCTTACCTCCCGCTGAACCTGGCGGGTCTGAAGTTTAGTTCCGAAAGAATTATTATCCTTCTGAAATAAAAATACCTGCCTGTCGTCAATTTTATAAGCCACGCCGGATCCTTCAAACAATTGATCGAGAACGGTTTCGATTTTTTGCGCGGTCACATCAATCGATTTGCGGTTCAGCGGCTTCAGGATGGCTGCATCATAAATGAAGATATACCGGCTGCTGTTTTCAATGGAAAGCAGGATATCCTCGATCGAAGAATCTTTAAGCCGGAGATCGATCTTCACTTGCTGGGAAAATGAACTTGCTGAAACAGTCAGTGTTCCCAGGAGAATCAAAAAGGAAATTACTCTCATAATCAATAATAAAACTTTAAACTTTTTCCAATGGACAGAAAAAGCATAATTCAACACTTTTTTCATAACTTTGGTTTACTTTTAGTTAATATTGTGCCCAATCGGGCATGATTTTAATTCAAGCCGGTAAATGCGACCAACATTGACCGGCTTTTTCCTTTAATAGATGAGATACCGGTTTTTTTCTGTTTTTTTATAGTTTCTTTTGACGATCGTTGCGATACCATCAATAATCCGTTCAGGATCATCTTTCAGATCAAGCTTGCCATTGATCAGAGTTTGACTGATGTCTCCTTCCATCGTGATCCTGATATTGTAATAACTTGAAATGCGTTTAAGCAAAGCCGAGACACGTTCATTCCTGAATTCAAGATATCCGTTGATCCAGGAGGTGTGATTCTTCATGTTTTCCACTTTTGCAAGATGATAGTGATCATCCGTCAGGGATACAAGCTGGTTGGGGGTCATGACGATGGCTTTGCTGAAAAGACGATTGGAGGTTAACTTTACTTTACCTTCTACGAGCACCGTGTTGTACAGATTTTCTTTTTCATAAGCCTGGATGTTAAAGCTGGTACCGATCACTTCTACTTTAAATTTTCCGGTACGGACCAAAAATGGCCGGCCAGCATCTTTTGCGACCTCAAAAAAGGCTTCGCCCTCCAGGTAAACCTCCCGTTTTTCACGGTTAAGTTGAGGCGGGTAGATTAACCTGGAGCCGGAATTCAGGATGACTTTAGTTTCATCGGATAAAACAATATGACCTCTTTTCCCGTAGGGAACGATCATTTGATTAAACCCTTCGTGTGATTGGTTATAGCGTGTGCTGTCATTTAGTACCACGGATTGTCCGTCACCGGAGTAGTCGAGTATCACCTCCTTATTAGAAAGAAAAATATCTTTTCCGTCTGTCAGGATCAACCGTGACTGATTAAAGTCTGGCGGATTTGCCTGTGCAAATTCCAGAATAACAGGTTTCCAGGTTCCGAAATAGAATACTCCGCTGCCGATAGCCAGCATGAGAAGGAATACTGCCGCATAACGATAAATCCGGAAGGTTCTTTCCCGCCGGTGAGCGTTCCGGATACGCACCCAGAGTTGATATTTTCTGGGGAGGGACAGCGTCTTTTTTTTTCTTTGAATTCCCTTTACGATCTTTGAAGCCAGCAGGATATTGTCCCGGTGTTCAGGGTGATCTCCGATCAGGTCTTCCAACGCTTTTCCTTCTTCTTCCAGGACCAGCCGGCAGAAATCATCATGAAGAACAAGGTCAGCCACATCAAAATTTTCGTATTTTGTCTTTTTTGGGTCCATTCAACGGGCGTTTATATCTTTAAAGAGAAAGCCCGATAAATTTTCCGGACATCAAAAACTGTTTTTTTTTATTCCAACATACACCCAGAGTAATAAATTTGACTTATTCCCGATCACTTTTTCAATATCTTCCTGAATGAACTTAATGGACCGGTATATGGATTTGTAGCAGGAATCGGGTGATAGTTTCAGCATTTCTGAAATTTCGGGATAATCAAGTCCCTGATTGAATCGTAAATAAATAATTTCCTGCTGTTTGGGCCCAAGCTTCCGAATACTTTTCTGCACCAGTTGCAGAATATGTTCACGTTCTTCCTGCTCCATATCGTCCTCTGCGTGGTTAAAGACGACCTGTTCCGGTATTTTGGCAATATCTTCCTGAAAGATGACCCGTTGCGTTTTTTGAAGCTGATGAAGTAACTCGTGTTTGAATGCCTGCAAAAGGTAAAAACGCGGATTGGATACCGGATTCAACATTTTTTGCTTTTTGAGCAGATAGCTAAACATGTTTTGGATGCAATCCTCGATCAGGCTTTCATCGGACGTGTATTTTAAAGCAAAATCGTACAGAAAATCGAAATATTCGTAGTAAATCAGCGACAACGCTTCTTCACTGCCGTTTAGCCGGAAGCGGTCCCACATTTCGACGAGTTCATTTTCTGAAGATGATTTCACTCCGGGATATTTATATCGTTAGGGTACGGGCAAATTTATAAAATATTTTATTGTTATGCACGTACGGGTAAACAAGGTGAAGTTTTAGATCCTCCCGGTGAACCATTTTCATGAAAGCGGGTTATGATAATAACTCACTAAAGCAAAACATCATGACCGCAGAATCGATTAACAGGAGAAAGTTTATCAGGAGGACAGGCGTTGCCGCCGCGGCAATTTCCGTGGTTCCCAATCTGGCATACTCCGAGAATTCTTTTGATCCTAAGGGAATGCCAAAGTCCGCGTCTTCCCTGGATGCAGCCGGGCTATCACGATGGTGTGCTGCAGGCATGAGATGTTCAGACCCAGCGGAACCTGCCAATTAATCCATACGAAGGCGCGCTACTCTTTTATTTTACTTCATTTAGCCGTTTAAAAGTAAATTCATCTTCCCGGGTGACCGGGTTCAGCATGACCAATGGACGGATATGGTAGGTCTGTGTTATTGCAAAGGCTTCTTTGGTCGTGACAGGTCTGTTCCGCCAGAAGAGATCGAAGCGGAACTGCATATCGCCCGGGCAGTCGTCCAGGAAATTAACTTCCCACAGGTTGTTATAGATCATTGCGAGGACCGTATTCATATTTTCAGGAGGCGTTTTCCGTTTGGAAGCCAATTGGGGCCCCGAAAATGAGATCAGCGGCGTATCGCGGCTTGACCAGAGCCGGCTGCCATCTTGTGCAGGATAGTTTACCCAGCCGTCGGTCGTGAAAAAATCGGTACACGTACCGGGAATCTGATCCCGGTAGGGGAGAAATTCCATTCCTCCGTTGCTGATCACGGGGAAGGCGCCGGTGTCAGGTAGCGGGAATTCCACATAGAATATCTCAGGATTGGCGGATGAAATCCTGTTAAAACGGATATCCAGTGAAATCCGCGGTTCATTTTTCCATATTTCAAGAATACGAACCCCTTCTTTTAGACGTGGATGGGTAAAATGCTGAGTATAGACCAGGCTGTAAGATGTTTCGGTGATCCGTGCTGCTTCGCTCACTGTCCCGGGTATTTGTCTGGTGGAACCGGTAACTTTCCCCGCTCTTTTCAGGCTGTCCTTTTCGTCCCAGACCGCCGGTTCGATCCCGCGTCCAATGGTCGATTCCAGGGAAAGGAACTTTCCAATGTCGCCTGCAAACAGAGGTTGCTCCATCCCTTTCCATTTTGCGGACTGAGGCCATCCGTTCCGATCGGTTGTGACTTCCGGTACAGGGAGGTTCTTTTCAGCCGGGACGGAATCTTCAGATAACAGGAAACGTTGATAAGAGCCGGCTTTCAGCCCGGATATCCAAAACCTGACGTTACGGTCATTGAAGTGCAGCGGATATGGATGGCCTGTGCTGGGGTCGATCGCAGAGCAGTAATGCTTTTCCCGGAAGCTGATCCTGTCCAGGTCAATCCATCCGGTATAACCGGCCTCTCCGGCATTGACGACATAGAGCCCTTCCTTTTCTTTGGTGAAAAGGCTGCGCATCCGCCGGGCGGTGAGCCATTGGGCTTTTTCATAAGGACGGTATGCATAAATGCTTTTCTCGGCCAGATGCCCCTGCGTAAAAAGGCCATAGGGATTTGAAGTCGCTTCGTTTGCTGAAAACGTGTGTTCACAGTAACGGCACAGCAGGCGATCGATTTCCTTTACCTTGTTCAGAATTTCGGGCCCGTTACCGCCCCATACGGGAGACAGGGCCGCCTGCAGGTAATTACATGCATGCCTCGATGCGGCCAGGTCACGCGGAGAGGCTGCTCCTCCAAAAGCCCACCAGTCAGGCCATTCTCCTTCGTAAACCGGAAGGTTTTTGCCTGCTCTTTTTTCAATTCCCGCCATGGCATCCGATGCCGTGGTCAGCCTGAGTTCAGGTTTAAGATTTAATTCATTCCATTTTTTGATGAAATCAACTAATGGCGGGAACGGGCCGTCGTTATCGATCCTCCATTGGTTGGTTATGCAAATGGCAATAAAATCGTAGCTGTACCCTTCTTTCTGCATGTTTTTGATCTTTTCGAGACAGATCCTGTGAGCCTCGCGCACCGAAATTTCGTCAGACCGAAGGATATCTCCGATACGCGGCGTCCGGAATTGGGTGTTACTTGCCGTACTCTGGATATACCGCCAGTCTTTTTCCGTAAAAAGATTATAACCATACCAGTAGGGGAGGGACTGCCATACCAGGATCTTCCGTCCGTCAGGCATTTTCCACCAGAATCCTGACGGCTGAGGGAAAGGCGCTCCTCCCCAGTAGGTATTTATCCCGTTCCAGATGTATCTTATCCCTTTATCGAGCAACCTGACGGCCGCCGCCCTGGAGAAGCCGTTCACATCGTGCTGAATGCCAACCTTGGGATGCAACTGCTGCCACAAGTCTTCCGGGATCCAGTGAAGTGCCAGGTCCCATTGCCTTTCCGTAAGGAACGGATGGAGGTTGTAAGGCAAAGCCGAAATATCGATCTGGCCGTTGTCGATCAGTCTGATTAATTCCAGTCTTCTTTCGGGTGTTGCACGTTTCCACCATTCCCAAACCACGTCCAGAGCCTCAGCCGTCCAGCAGAAGCGTTCGTTAACAGGAAGCTGAGAGGTGGCCCCGGCCGCATCGATGGCAATATCAAGAAACGTTGGCTGCAACTCTTCGATGATCACCGGATGATCAGTATAGCCGTAGTCGGTATGCGAACAATGAATGAGATCGATATATTCAATATCCAATTCTTTATCAGAATCTTTTTGTCCATTTACCTCTGTCTTGAATATAGTCAAAAATATGAATAGGACTAAAAAGCAGCTCCCAATATGTTTCATTATTCCTGTTTTAAGTTAAGAATACGGATCGCGTTATCATGAAAGATCATTTGCGCGATTTGTATGGCTTCATTTTCGGTCAGATATCCATCTTTTACTTTAGTGATCAACACGTTTGAGACAACTTGTTTCGCCATTAAAAGATGGCTGTAAACGCCCTCGACATGGAGAAAATCACCTCCAAAAGCCATTATTTTGCCTGCAGGAACAGTTTCGATCCATTCATGCAGAAATCGTTCACTGTAAGAGGGCGAGATAATGTATAACCAGCACAGGTCAATGTAAACATTCCTGTATTTTTTTGCAAGTACGGCCAGTTCGCCGCCATAGGGATAGCCCCCGTGAAAAAGGATGAATCTGACATCGGGATATTTTCTGATCAGGTTCACCAAAAGGGTTGGTTTTGTCAATTCAATATCTCCTCCGTTCAATCCTGTATGAAGTTGCACCGGGATATCATTTTTGCTTGCCAGATCCAGAACCCGGTGCATCATGTAATCCTGTAATGGTTTTACCTCATTGAACGGAAAGATCGTTTCGCCTGATGAGTTCACCACCCTTTCAAAAACCTCTTCAGCCTGTTCTTTTGTTACATCTTCATAATACAAAGTCCGAATATACGCCAATGTCGATTTGACAGCAACGAACTGATTATCCAGAGCTTCACGGAATGCTTCTTCCAACGCAACCTGCAGATCATCAAGACTCCTGATCCCGTCACTTTTCCATTTTACAAGCTTTTCCAGTTTTTGCTTTGAATTAATATTGATGAAATGATCAAATTTTCTGACATAGCGAACCATTTCCTGATTTCTTAAGACCCTGTTTTCCCAGTCCTCAAAAGGATAGTCTTCAACCAGATAATCGATGTTGCATTTTTCTTTTAATACATGATCATACCAATCCGGACGACGATAGGCTTCCCTGATCCTCTTTGATAATTCTTCAACAGTTGTTTCATCCATGTTTTTGATCCCGAACAATTCTGCCGAAAGCAGTGCTGCACGATTGTAAGCGGTGTTGGATGAACTTTCCCAGTATGGTTTTAATATCTTCCACTTTTCCATAACAGTCAGTGAGTCGGTAAACAATTGATCGAATGTCTTTTGAGGCATCCCTGCCGAAATGAAATCCCCGGGAGCATAATGGCTGACGAGCAACGTAAAGTCGAATGTTGAGCTGTCCGGGTTAGCGGGATTTAACAAATGTTCATGGGTGTCAGCAACTTTCATTTGACTGATATAATCGTTGATCCGCTGCTCAAATCCGGGTTCAGGGAATGGCCTCACCTGAACCTGTGCACCGGCAGATACGTAAGGGAACATGCACCCCATAAATAATAACGATCGTTGCATGGATATAATCGTTTGTGCTGACAGGCTAAATCTTCTTTGCTTCATGGTTTTTGATTTAGAACGGTTCAATCAGGATCATTTTGATCGTTTTTTATGAAGTCGTTTTTCGACGTGGCTACCGGGAACTGGACTTCCGTGATATCCGGATGGATATTCAGTTCAAAGGGGGTCTGAACATACCAGAATGCAGAAAGTGCATAGTTAATCGTGGCCGAAGCCCAGTGCCACATTTCGATGTTTGAACTGATGGAAGAGTTGAACGGGATGGCGTCGAGTGAACGGTGGCGCATGTTGACCGTCATGCCCGGTACAAAATTCCCTGCCCCGGAAGGCTGTGAAATAAATGGGTGAGAAAATGGTTCAGGATGGCCGAACGCATAACCATAATAATCTTCACTTCCTGTCCCGAAACTTGACGGGAATGCTTCGCCATCGACAAAAATCTTTTCGTCTCCTTCACCCCACCAGGTGTTTGCTGTGTTAAACAGCGTGACCTGGTCGCCGACATAAAGGCCTTTCCCTTGAATGTCCACGTAATTCAGGTCAAAGAACCAGCCTTTCTCATTCCTCGTACTGAGGTGCCGGTATTCATGCCAGCAGGCGCCAAAGTACATGCTGCGCGGGTTCCAGGTATAATCGGACAAGCCGATCGCTCCTTTCACGCGGATCGTATCTTTTCCGCAGTTGATGTAGGACAGCGTGCATGTTTCGCGGAACGGCATGACCCATGCCGATTCCATCTGTCTGTCATCCGAAGTCCGATTTACCCATGTCCGGTGTGGAAATAACTGATATCCGGTTCCGAAGAATTCGCCTGCAGGGACCCAGACGGTCTGTTGTCCGTCGAATGCGGCAGACAGGACCGTTGAACGAAGAGCCTGCCTGATGTCGGGGCCTGTCAGATCCAGATTTAAATACGACAGGGCCATCCCTTTTTCATTAAAGGAAAAAAGTAAAGTGTCGCCAGGCATTATTTTCCGGTCGAACTGTTCGGTTCTTTTACCAGAGGGGAAACCGGCCAATAAAATTTGTCCGGCATGATCAAATAGCTCTTTTTTCAATTTTTTCACCCGAAAGGTCTCCACCCGGGTTCCGGCCTTGTATTGTCGGTAGCAAATATTGTAAAATACATCAGGATACCAGTGTTGGTCCTTTTCCCTGAGCGAGTCGCACTCGTAGGTGATTTTACAGTGTTTGGCAAAAGGGATCGGGACGTAGAGATTATGACCCCGCTCGTTTAAGGGGGCTTCAGGGGGTACAGACTGACTAAAGGGAGCAGGGGCCAGCATTTGTCCGCTGATTACCCTGAACGGAGGACCTTCTATTTCTGGTACCGGTTCATGGTCCAGGTAAACCCTCAGAATACCGTTTTCTGCTTTCCAAAAGGTCATCCACCACCTGACGATGGCGCCTGGCCCCTCCTGGTCGAGCAGCACAAATTCGCGGCGGTTTCCGTTGTTTTCCACGCGCACAAAATACGACATGTCCGCATTGGCATACCAGGCTTTTTCTCCGGCAGCAACCGATTCACGGTTATAGCTGCTTGCCTGCCTGAGCGTATACTCTTTACCGGGAAAGCGGGTAAGATACTCCCGGTCTGACATTTCCCTCAACAGGGATTCCACAGTCACCTTTCTCCCGCAACCCAGGCAAATCAGCAGAACGCCTGCAAAAAGAAATCCGGTGACCGTCTTTGTTTTCGTATAGACCATTTGAGCGGTTTTAAGGGATTGCTTCATAACTAAACCATTCGAATTCTGCAGTTCCGGCGCCCACAGCCATGATGCCGGGGCGGACGCTCCGGTAACCTCCATAGGTGTTGGTATGGAATCCGGAAATGTCGTGCGAGTATTCCAGTTTTTTCCAGTTGCTGCCGTCCGAACTGTAAAAATAACTGATATCACTCCGGTCATTCACAAGCTTTAAGTACACCGTAGACGGCAATTCACCGGGTTTGAACGGCGGATAATATTCCCCCCGGACAAGCTGGCTGATGCCTTCGGCAGACAACGAGATGCCCCACTGGGCCTGATCGTCATAATACAGGACCAATCCGGCGTTCACGCTGCCCCGGATGGTTACTTTTGTGGTGATGGAATAGGCATGATGCTCTGCGGTAATGACCAGCGGATTGCTGGTTTTGGGTGTATCGCCGCCTGCATTCATCTGTAATTTCCCGTCTTTAAGGGTTATCCGTTTAAAATCGGGCTCATTGATAAAGACCCAGTGAAGGTCAGCAGATCCGGACTCAAAGTCATCCCTGAAGTTTTTGCCGGTGACGTCCCGGAGTGCGGTGGATGGGGCTTCATGAAACCATCCGTCGTCTGTCCATTCGACCGGAGTGATGAGGATCTGTCTGCCAAGGTTCCGGTAACTGTTCTCATAAGCGTGAAACACGATATACCATTGACCGTCTGCTCCCTGTAACAAGGTGCCGTGACCAGTGCTCCACCACCGTTCGCTTTTGTCTTTTGTCCGGATCACCGGGTTGTAAGGAGAATATTCCCAGGGACCGTCCACATTCCTTGAACGCAGGGAAACAGCCATATGGCTGGTCGACGGGCCGGAGGTTCCTCCCTGAGCCAGAATAAGATAATAGTAGTTATTGTGGAAGATCAGCTTTGGACCTTCCGTACAAACACATTCAATGACATAGTCTTCCGGTACCGGCCATGAATGATAGGCCGGTTTCTGTTCCCCGATCACCTGAGTTCCTGCCGCATCAAGTTCAATCCTTGTACTCCCGCTGGTAAAGAGATACCGTTTGCCTCCGGGGGTGGCGATATGCCCCGGATCAATCCCTCCGATGTTTAAACGGACAGGCTTACTCCAGGGACCCTCCGGCCTGTCTGCGGTCATCACGAAGTTCCCGATTCCATCGACCATGGCCGTGAAATAGATATACCATTTCCCCTGGTGGAAAACAAGATCAGGAGCCCAGATATCTCCCAGTTTCTGGTTCAGCGCGTAACAGAGGCGTTTCCAGTTTTTAAGGTCGGACGAATGCCAGACCGGGATCCCGGGAACATCAAAACCGGTCGAATTGATGAGGTAATATTCGTTATCGACACATACGATACTGGGATCCGGATAGTTGCCGGGTAAAATGACCGTGGCGCTCTGCTGCGCTTTTACACTGTGGAAAGAGATCGTCAAAGCGATGGCCCATAATGCGAAACGGGCTGTGGAATAGCGTTTTTTGAGTTTCATATGTTTGGTGTTAAGCTGGATTTTTATAAGATATGCTCCATTGAACAGTCGTTTTTTTAGGGCTTTTCAGGTGAATTTCACGCAGGTTGTTTTTCTTCGGTGAGCTTAAAACGGTAGCTCCTGTGCATTCAACTCCTGAGAAGTCAAATCCTTCAGGTTCAGTGATATAGATTATATATTCGTCGTTTGCTACCAGTTCGCTTTCGCCTGATAACCGGTTATTTTGCCATGAAATGTTTTTGAGTTCAAGCGCCCCGCACGAAATATGCCTGTTTGTGGCTGCCAGTTGCGGATGCATTTCCTCATTTCGTATGCAGAAAAGCTGGCATTTGTAAACAGGATCTATGCTCCCGGGAATAAATCCGCCGTAGAAACTTCCCATATACTTTTTATGCCAGAAATCAAAAACGAGGTATTTTTTTGCCGGATCCAGGCCAAGCCGGCTAAACTCAATGTCCTTTACACGGTCGCCTGTACGTCCCAAAACCATCCAGTTTTCAAAAGGTTTGGATATCTCCAGCAGAAAAAGGTCATTGAACGAATCGCGTCCGGCGTCAAAAATCCTCTCGCCCCCTCCGGTAGTTTCTGTGTCTGCCTGGTCCAGATACATCGTGCGGCTCGGATCGACATCATAAAGCTGGCCGGGTAAGGTATGCAGAACAGGGATCGTCCGGATCACCGGGTCAATGTTCCCGGTTTTATAATTTTCAGGTTTATCGGTAATCATATAAAGCGATCCTGTTAATGACGTCGCCATACAATCCCGGTAGGCGAACTTTCCAAAGGCTTCAATATGATCAGGATCGTTCAGCCAAACAATCTGATTAAAGGAGTTATACTGCGACAATCCTCCAAGACCGTATCCGTCCGTACCAATCCGGCAGGCATCGGCCAGTCCGATCAGATCGGGCATGGCGCCCCAGCAGGTCATCAGGTAATTATCCGGTCCGATCTCTTCACGTACGGCTCTTACGACATTGCGGAATGCTTCCGACCGGGATACACCTTTCTTACCGAAAAAATCAGGGTTGCTGTTGTAACCGTCATACCTCAGATGTCTGAGCGCATCCACTTTGAAATATTTCCAGCCCATTTGTCTGAATCCCTTGTAGGTCGGCCGTATAATCCTGTCAATTGCTTTGGGATTGGAACCGTCCAAAGAGTAGCCGACCCATTTCCCTGTGTCCGGAACCCCTTCTTTATTCAGTACAAACAGTTGGCTGTGGGCTTTGGCTTCTTTTTCATCAATAAAGCCGGTATGCGTCCAGATTCCGGGGATCAGATCCCTTTCCCCGATGTACGCGGCCAGGTTTTTCATTCCCCCGGGGAACTTGGAGTTTGAAACCAGCCAGGTGTCCGGCCAGCCGACCGGATTTTGCTGATAACCGTCATCGATCTGAAGGTATTCCAGTCCATAGGGAACAAGTTTTTCTGACAAGACATCGGCGGTACGGCGGATATCTTCTTCCGTAACCCTGTTCCAAAAAGCAAACCAGGAACACCAGCCCACGACAGGCTTTTCAGGAACCTGGTATTCCCATGGCCTGAAGTGAGCCAGTCCGCGATGTTTCTGGTAAAAACGGGCGCGGAACCGGAGGCAAATATCAGTTCCTGTTATTTCAATCCTGAATTTATTGTTCCCGGCAGGAATGATCCGCGTTTGTGCATTCTGCCTGTCGACCGATAAGACCCAGTCGGATCTCCGGTCATAAACAGCCCTGTTCAGCAGGCTGTGGCTTACACCCACACTGTGACGGACCAGATCATAGCTGTTAAACGGATTCCGGTCTGCTTCACAGGGAAAAGCCTCTTCGCTTCCTGAAA
Organism: uncultured Prolixibacteraceae bacterium; assembly: GCA_964584045.1. GTDB lineage: Bacteria > Bacteroidota > Bacteroidia > Bacteroidales > Prolixibacteraceae > JBCFBK01. Next base: position 27,437 of record CAZOYZ010000005.1, read on the forward strand.
TTTCACCTTCAATAGTCATGTTTTTGCCCTGGAACATCACAACCTGGTTAACCGGTTTGCCGGGAACTGATCCGGTTTCCGTATACCTGAACGGTTGCTCCGATCTTATTTCTCCTTTAAAAATAACATCTCCATGATAGGTAAGGGAAATCTGCTTGCCGTTTACCAATAGTCTGGCCGGTATGTCGGGCGGTTCGGGTTGTGCTGAGAGCGGCCCGGAAATCAGGAGTGCAATTGTTAATAAAGCGATCATTTTTAGCATGGTTGTCATTTTTATGAATGCATAGAATTTTTAACACCTTGGCAGGCGCCTATTTCGCGGGATCAAGGAAGATGGCGGAAAAGCCTGCATCGGGCGATTGGTCACAGCGCCTGGTCCGGACATTGGTGATCCGGCACTGGAGATGACCTTTCATGGTGTAGGTCAGGTAAATCCCCTGGGCGTAATCAGTCAGATTAAAGGAGTGCAATACTTTTCGTGTATTGACGTCAAGAATGTCGACCACGGTCCACCGGCCTTTCCGGTCCCAGTCCAGGAAATAGAGGGCTACCTGATGTTCCTTTCCGTCGTCAAAGCGGAAATCGACAATTTCATGCAGGGGGTGTGACCTTGCCGAAGCGATGCCCGTGTTTTTACCGGGCTCCCTTATGGCCTGAATGTCATGCGTTTCATTTTGCCAAACACGTGTTTCACCGTTGATGAAAGAGACTGTTGTCTGTCCGGGGATCTTTTCCCCGGCGCCGGGGATAAAATATCCTTCCGAACCGTACTTTTCCTGCCACATCCCCCTGGTTTGCCCGTCAGTTCCTTTAAAAACCACCTCCCCGGAAGGAGCGACCCCCGCTTTCTGGTCCGGGTCTGTTCCTGAAGGGACGATGGATACGGCTTCATCAGCCCTTAAAGAAAGCCGGATGGTGTTCCCGGGTAAAATTTTCAGGTCTTTGTCTCTCAAAGAAAGTCCTTCCGGGGTAATCGTGTAAATGTCAACGTTTTCGACGGCGTTCCAGGATCCCGGGAATTTCCATTCGCGGGAATGATACCCGGTTTCACTATAGGCAATGATTTCAGGATGTGTTTTCCAGAGCGCCGGTGCAAATACATCACTGCCTTCCTGCAGCAGTTCGCCGTCTTTCCTGATCACAGGTTTCCCCGGGTAAGTCGTGATCACGTTGTCCGAGAAGAAGGCCGTATCGCCGTTAAAACTGTTCCGGAGCAGACGGTTGAGGAAATACCAGGGAAGTGTCCGCGTGGCGAATGACTTTAAGCCACCAGGGATCGTTGCGGTATTCTCATTGATCTCAGATTCGAATGTGGCACTTTGTCCGAAAAATTTGCCAGGGATGGCTAATTGATCGCTCCCCCAGAAATAAGCGTCGCCGCCCGTCATAAAATAAGAAGGGGTTTTCATCGGGTCATAAGGTTTTTTCTCGTCCCATCCCAGGTGCCAGATCATTGGATGATAAAGGACAAAATCCACGCCGTCCGGCCGGCCCAGATCAAATTCTGTGGTCAGGTCGACCTGGTATTTTTCGCGGACGTATACTGTCATTTCGCGCATGGCCAGGCAATCCTCGTCATTGTTGATCTGGTAATAAGGATTGTCGGTATTATACCAGGCATCAGGATGCAGGGAACCGCTCATTTTCAGTTCGGGGATCATTTCAAATAACGGATCGATCTGGCCGGTGCGGAAAGTTCCCTGATACCAGTTCCTGTAGTTGCTTGCACGGTAAGCCATATGTCCGCTCCACATCCATCCCTGCCGGTGACGGCCATCCGTTTCCCGGACGATGATATCCCGTTCCTGGTATTGCGGACCCAGCGGATTATCATCCAGGTAACAATCCGAGAAATTCACATGCAGTGAAACCAGCGTATGGAATTTTGGTGCTTCACGCATCAGCCAGCGCAGACTTTCAAGCGCCGTGCTGTCATTGGCTCTTTTTAAAACCGGATTGACTTTCAGGAATGACGGAAAACCCGTGTCGTGTCCCGTATACTGCCAACCTACAAGGTAAACGATTTTTGGGATGCCCCTTGTGAGATGATCCATGCGTTCGATCACCTGTAACGCTTCTTCCGCGTTGAGTTTTTTGAGGTCACTGGTTTTGCTGTAATCCAAACCGATCTTATAAGTCAGGGTTTGATCATAATCGTGGACATAAGGATAAAGCAGATCTCCATAGCCGCCTTTAGCTGTCTTTTGCTGGGCATGGAGTGTTGAGCCATAAAGCATCCCTGAAAGGAAGATCAGGATGAAGTATCCGTATAGTTGTTTTGTTTGCATGACGGTTCTGATAGTTTGAATGATTACTAATTGGCTTTATCGAAGAAGATTGCAGAGAAACCTGCGTCCTGCGATTGGTTATACCGGTCGGTGCAGACGTTGGTGATCCTGAACTGAATTTTTCCGCGGCATTTATATTTCAGATAAACACCGCTGCCAAAGCCGGTTATATTTTGGGTGTCCATCCGTTTGCGGGAACCGGCATCGATCACGTCTACCACGGTCCAGCGCCCGGTCCTCTCCCAATCCAGCAGGTACAGGGAGACCTGATGAGGGGCATTGTCCTTAAAACTGATCTCT
>CAZOYZ010000005.1:30124-31712 GCA_964584045.1 uncultured Prolixibacteraceae bacterium
CCGGCAGGAGGTAAGACCTCATCGTTGTCAGGTTCTGTTCCGGCCGGGACAATCATAACCGCTTCATCCGGAGCCAGTGATAATGTTAATGTATTGTTTTTGAGTGGAATATTCTTTTGTTTTTGCGGATACCCTTCAACCGTTATTTGATAGATATCAGCTTTTGCAATACCTTCCCATCCGTCAGGAAGGTCCACGATTTTTTTTGAATAACCGTTTTTGCTGTATGCGATCATTTCACGGTGTGTTTTCCAGAGAGCCGGGATAAAGACATCATTTCCATCCTGCAAATATGAGTTGCCCGACCTGATCGTATACTTCCCCGGATACTCCGAAAGGATGTCATCTGTGAACCGGGCGGTATTTCCATCGAAAGAGACACGCAGCTTCCGGTTCAGAAAGTACCAGGGAAGGGTTCGCGTGGCAAATTCCCTGAGTACGCCCTGCAGACGGACAGGATCCTTACTTATCTTGTCTTCATAGCTTCCGATTTCTCCGAAAAATTTCGACTGGACTGTTTCTGCGCCGCTGCTCCAGGTTTTTGCATTGGCGCCTGTCAGGAAATAGGAGGGGATTTGCATGGGGTCTGGCGGCGTCCGTTCATCCCAGGCCATATGCCAAAGCAACGGATGGAACAAGACAAAATCCACACCTTCAGGCCGTCGCCGGTCGAATTCGGTGGTAAGATCGACATGGTATTTCTGTCGGACCCAAACGGTCATTTCCCGCATCGCCGCACAATCTTCCTCGTCCGATATCCTGTAATAGGGATCGGAGGTATTGTACCAGGCGTCGGGGTGTAAGGAACCCGATCCTGCCAGTTCGGGAATCAGTTCAAACAACGGATTTATCTGTTCATCCCGGAAAGTCCCCTGATGCCAGTTCCGGTAATTGCTGGCCCGGTATGCCATATGGTCGCACCAGTTATATCCGTCGTGATAATCGCCGTTTCCCCACCTGACGATGATATCGCGGTCTTTATAAACAGGACCCAACGGATTATCATCGAGGTAGACATCCGAGAAATTGACATGCAGGGAAACCTTTGTATGGTATTTTGGAGCTTCCGTGATCAGCCACCGGAGGCTTTCCAGTGCGGATTTGTCGCCCGGGTTTTTCAGCGCTTCATTGACCTTGCCGAACGACGGGAATCCGGTATCGTGCCCCCGGTACTGCCAGCCCACCAGGTAAACCATCTTGGGAATACCGCAGGTCAACCGATCCATTTTAATGATCACACCCAACACTTCACCGGCATTTAATGCCGGCATTTTGCTGGTTGGGCAGTAATCAACGGCAATTTTGTAAGACAACATCTGATCGTACTCGTGCACATAAGGGTAGAGCATGTCACCGTATCCTCCCTGTGCGACGGTGTTTTTTTGAGCAATCAACAGACCAGGGAATGTCATTGATGTGAGCAGGCAAAGCAGATTGATCCTTCCTGCTTTTAACAGAGCTTTAAAGGACATTTTGACTATTTATTTGTTTTCAATTCTGAGTAAGAACAGAAAGATCCTTGTTACGTTTGATCATTTCCTCCCTTTCAATCCGGCATTCCGGAGAGAAAGGGAGGTATGATTGTTGC
>CAZOYZ010000005.1:31812-35293 GCA_964584045.1 uncultured Prolixibacteraceae bacterium
CTGAATTCCGTTTTGGCAATCTTCCATCTGCGGGCGTCGAAATAGCGATGCGCTTCAAAGCAAAGTTCGATGCGGCGTTCATGACGTATTTTCTGTCTCAGTTCGTCTCCTGAGACGCTGACAGGAGGCATGGAAACGCGTTCACGGACCTTATTCAGATAGGTTCGGGCAACCGGTTCATTACCTGCTTCAAAAGATGCTTCGGCATAGTTCAGTAAGATCTCCGCATAGCGGATGATGATCCAGGGTACATTGAACGGATATTGTTCAGTGGCAACGTTATATTTCGGATCCATGGATTTACGATAGATATAGCTCATATCGGAACAATCCTGTTTTTGTGCCGGATTGCCGATGCTGTTCCTTCCGTAAACCAGATTGTCAATGACAAAACCAGGTGCGGACGGATTTTTGGTATAGTTATTTGATGCTTCGCAAATCCAAAACTGTACCGTTGAATCAGAAATCCAGGTACTGCCGTCATAGGTAACACTGGCAGCGAGCCTGGGGTCCCGGTTTTGGTAGGGATTAGCCCGGTGTACCGGATTGTTCCAGTTAAATGGGGTACCATCAGTCATTTCGAAAGCATCGACAAGATCCTGATTGACCATGTTGGTTGACCATCCTGAAGCATAGCCGTTCCCGTCGATCCCCCCTCCAAGACCTTCCACAACCTGGAAGTAACCGTAATATCCATCGTCATTGATGTTGTCGTTTCCGCGGCTCAAAATGATCTCGTTATTCTTATTGGAGAGGAATACCTGTTTGTAATCGGGTCCCAGTTCGTATTTGTTCAGATCGATAACCGCCTTTGCTACCGTGGCCGCCGCCTGCCATTTTGATAGGTCGGCAGAGGTATTGAACAGCGGAGATGCTGCGTATAAAAGCATTCTTGATTTCATGGCCATTGCAGCACCTTTTGTGATCCTTCCCCAGTCGTCATCACCGGTGTAACTCTCCGGCAAAATAGAAATGGCCTTGTCGAGATCGCTGACGACCTGTGCAACCGTTTCTTCGAAAGAGCTGCGGGTCATTGTAAAGTCGTCTTCGAGGCTGAAGGGTTCTGTGACCACGACCACACCTCCGTACCGTGCGGCAAGGTCCATGTAACTCCAGGCCCGTAAGGCATAGATTTGCCCGGTCAGAATTTCCTTTCGCTCTTCTTCTTCGTCATTGAGGGCAGGTACATCGGCGATTTTTTGTAAAAACATATTACAGCCCTTGATAAACTGGTAGTGAAATTTCCAGACATCGATACCGGTTACCAGAGAAGGTCCCATTAATCCTTTCCAATAATCAGATGTGTCGTGGTATCCATATTTGTGCACCGTTTCATCTGCAAAGCAGCTTAACTGGTATGCCCTGATCCACTCGTACCATCCTAGTTTGGGCAGCACTTTATACTGGCTGTTTACAAATGCTTCGACCAGGTTCAGGTCCTGCCAAACCGTAGCATCGGAAAATTTATCCAAAGGTTTTTTATCCAAAAGATCATCACTGCAACCAAATACGATGAAGAAGATTATTGCAAGTGAAGCTGTTTTATAGTTATTTTTCATAATGATGCAGATTAAACTCAGTGACTAAAATGTAATTTTGACGCCGATATTATAGACCTTGGTTGCCGGATAAAAAACCCCAAGCTCGTTCACAATTTCAGGATCATAATCTTTGATCTCGTCGATCAGAAGCAGATTGAGTCCGCTCACGTAAAGACGGATGTTGTTACATGAAACTTTTGAAACGATGTCCTCAGGCAGGTTGTAAGCCAGTTCCAGACTTTTAAGCCGTACAAACCAGGCGTCTCTCAACCAGAAATCGGATGCAAGCGTGTTGTAGCTTTCGGAGCGGTGATAAAATGCCCGGGGCATCGTCGCCTTTTCAGCATTCTCCGGATTCCAGCGGTTATTGTACATCCAGAGCGGAATATTGATATCGCCATTCCTTGTTGTGGGGTTCACATACGTTTGGGCATCGGCCTGGCCCTGCCACAACATGGTCAAATCGAATCCTTTCCAGGAACAATCAATGTTCAGCCCGAAAATGACTTTAGGAAGACTTGAATCATATAACCTGACTCTGTCGAGGTTGTCAATGACTTTATCGTCGTTGGCATCCAGGTACTTGATGTCGCCCAGTTGCGCTCCGGCACGTTTAACCGCTGTCGCATCAAATTCCTCCTGAGTATTAAAGATCCCGTCGGTCAGATACAGCAACCATGAATCGATCGGATGGCCTTCCTGACGCTGGTAATCCGGAACATTTGGTGATTCATCCATGTAGATGATCTTATTGGATGTCAACGTAAAATTTCCGGCCAGGCCATATGAAAAATCGCCTGACTTTCCCCGATGGGTCAACAATAGTTCAATGCCTTTATTTTCAGCTTTTCCAATATTTTCGGCAGGAAGGGTCATCCCGCTGTAAAACGGAACTGAAGCATTTCGCGCGGCAAGGATATTGCTTCGTTTTGAAAGGAAAAGCTCCAGTTCAAATCCCAGTAATCCATTCCACATCGATCCGTCTAACGCGACGTTATATGAATTGGCTACTTCCCAGGTGATGTTTGGATTGGGCGTGCCAGTAAAAACGAGCGTGGAAACGACCGAAGGAGGATTGCCGAACACATAGCTGTCAAACGGCTCTTGTAAAGCGGCAGTTTCCATATACTGGTAATCACCTACATTATCGCTGCCCATTTGTCCGTATGAAGCTCTGAATTTCAGGTTGTCGATAAAACCATAGTTGTTTTTTATGAACGGTTCTTCCGAAAGCCGCCATCCTAAAGAAATTCCGGGGAACCAACCTACACGGTTATCTTTAGGAAATTTCAGCGATTCATCCCTGCGCAGCGTAAAATCGAGCATATATTTCTCCTGATAATTATAGGCAATACGCCCGAACATATTGCGGTAAGCATATTCTGAGCCGGACCCGTTGTTTTTCTGAGTGTTGGCATCACCGGCAAAAAGATAAGGGATTTGGTCGGAGAGAAATGTATTCCTTGTGGCCTCGATCCATTCCGTGTCAATCGAGTACTGTTCGTAAGCGATAAAGGAGTTGAGATTATGATCGCCGAATGAGCGGATATAGCCCAGTCTTCCATTCAGGGTATAACGGTAGGAATTATAGTAATAATCGTACAAACTGCGGTTTTTTACAGGGTTTACGTTTTTGTTGATATATTCTCCGGTGGAATTATCGTACGAGTAAAGGTCAAAGCTCTTCGAGAACTCTTTTGTCCTGATATTGGCAAAATCGTAAGCTGCTGTTCCTTCCATGAACAGTCCTTTCGTAATGAAAGGAAGTTCCCATTTGGCGGTAACCTGGGAGTTAAGGGTGGTAGTCCGGTTGTTTTTTTCGCCGCCTTTCCCTTTGATCATTTCCACCCAGTTATTTTCATACATGGGAGCCGGGAAGCCGTTTTCGTAGAAAATTGGTTTGGTCGGGTCTGTCGCTGACAGTAATTCAAAAAAACCAA
>CAZOYZ010000005.1:35393-38233 GCA_964584045.1 uncultured Prolixibacteraceae bacterium
TCCCTGCGCCCCAGGATGTCCAGAGCTATTGAGAAATTCTTTGATATGTTTGCATCGATGTTCGAACGGACACTGTACCCGTTGTAATCGTCAATACCGTCTTTAAAGAAGGAATCCTGGTATAAATATCTTCCCGAAATATAATATTTCACCTGATTGTTACCGCCCCTTAATGACAGGGTATGGGTGGTTTGCGGAGCTACCGCCTGAAGGATATAGTCTTCGAGTTCGTAATTCGGGAAGAGATTTTTATCGGTTCCGGCTTTAAATTTGGCAATTTCTTCATCCGTCCATATAAAGCTGGTTCGTTTTGCCTCCGTAAAGTAGGTGGCATTTTGCCACGAACGGGTCATCCCGGGGACACGTGTCGGCTGGGTCAGACCAAAGTCGCCACTGTACTCAAGCGTAGGTTTTCCTTCTTTTCCGCGTTTGGTGGTGACCAGGATCACACCGTTGGCAGCCCGTGAACCGTAAATTGCAGCAGAAGCATCTTTAAGGACCGATATACTTTCGATATCATTGGGGTTCAACCGTTCAAATCCGGAACGGTTGGCAATTCCGTCAATAATGATCAGAGGGGTTCCTCCCTGCCAGGTATTTTTGCCACGGATGTTGATTTTGACTGTTTCCGCACCCGGTGCAGAACCCCTGGTGTTGACGACCACGCCGGTCATACGTCCTGTTAACGTGGAAGACAGGTTGGTCGCCGGCATTTTTTCAAGTTCGGCACCTTTCACGGTTGCGATGGATCCTGTGACAGTCATTTTTTTCTGCGTACCGTACCCGATAGCCACCACTTCATCCAGCCCGTAGGTTTCTTCGACCATGGCTACGTCGATCCTTGTTCTTCCGTCAACCGCGATCTCCTGCATCCTCATCCCCACAAAGGAAAATACAAGAGAGGCATCGCCGGGAACATTGGGAAGTGAGTAACCACCATCATTGCCTGTAATCGTGCCTTGTGTGGTACTTTTTATAACCACAGTAACGCCGGGGAGCGGAGCTCCTGAAGAATCGGTGACTTTGCCGGACACTGCTTTTTGCTGTTGCCCCGCAACTGTTGGAACAGCGAGCGCATTTGAAATGACAACTAAATTGTTTTCAAGTACCTTGTATTCAATTTTATTATCATTAAAAATCTCTTTCAAAATATCTTCGACAGTTCCTTGCATATTAATTGTCACGTGCTGCCTTGAATCAATCGTGTTGTCGCGGAACAGAAATCTGAATTCACTTTGTTTCTCAATCTCTTCAACAACTTCACGTAACGAGGCTTCTTTAAACGTCAGGTTAAGCCTGGTATTTTGCGAGTAAGTGGCTGCACTTAGCTGCAAAAGACTTGCGAACAATAAAAAAAACGTTACTTTCATAATTTTAAATAACCTTCTGCTACCTGATTTACAACAGGTATTTTTTAATAATTTTTTCATAAGTTTGTCATGTTGATGATTATACCATGAATGAATGCGTTTCAGCTAAAAAGGGCATTCATTTACTAATCTCACACTAACCGGGAATTGCGCTAACTTTTCCCGGTTTTTGTTTGCTTTTTTTGTTTAGTCCATAGGCAAGACGATGTTAGGTTTTTATCAAAATCGGATATTTTTTATGGCCATCCAAAGAACTTTGTCCGGAAAGGGGCCAGGATTCATCTGATCGTTATCTTGTTTTTATTAATTTCATATGAAAAGGGGACCGATATTTTCATTGCTTCCAGAACTTGTTCTAAGGATTCATTTTCAAAAGCTCCGGTAAATTTTTCTTCGGACAGACCCTTGTTTTCGACCGAAATTTGCACGTTGTACCAACGTTCGAGTTTTACAGCCAGAGCTCCGAATTTTTCCCGTTTGAATATCAGTTTCTCATTTTTCCAGGAGGTATACAGTTCCGGATCAATATTTTTTGTGATTACGAAACTTCCGTCCGGCTGCCCGGCTGCATCTTTTTCGAGTGAGGCCTTTTCATTTGGTTTAAGCTGAAGTGCCTCTTCCGAACCTTTTTTACTGATCATGATCGATCCTTCCACCAGTGTGGCTTCCGTAAGATCGTCGTCAGGATAGGATTTTACATTAAAACGTGTGCCCAGCACCTTGATTTCAATTTCATCGGTATAGACAAAGAACGGGATCCCTTTATTTTTTTCCACCTCAAAATAAGCTTCCCCTTTCAGGTAAATTTCGCGTCGGCTGTGATCAAAGATAGCCGGATAACGGATCTCACTCCCTGAGTTTAGCCAGACCTCCGTTCCGTCAGAAAGTCGGATCCCGGTTTTGGAACCCAAAGGGACTTTTACAGAGACCTCTTTATGTGAGGTCATATTTTGATCCGGCTTCGACTGAATAAAATAGAGCGTCAAACCACCCAGCAGATAAGCTATTGCGATGGCTGCTGCGACTTTGATCGCGGGTCTTAGCAGCCGTAGCTTTGAATGTTGCTTAATTTTTACGCAGATCGTATTCCAGGCATGTTTCTGGTTAATTTGACCGTAGTCTTTGATACGATCTGATCCATTCCATACTTCTTCCAATTGTAAGAAGATCTTTTTATTTTGGGGTGAATGACTGAGCCATTTGTGAAAAATTTCATTTTCAGATGCCGAGGCTTCGTTATTCAGAACCTTAAAAATCAGTTCATCCGGTATGTTTTTTTGGGCTCTCATTTTGTACACTTTCAACCGTATGACAACAAGGTTTCATTTCAGGACTACTGATCTTGACGTTTTTTTTGAAATTTTTCATTTCGGTACAGCATCCATTCCTATGTTTGCGGAAGATGAAAGATGCGGAAGTTTTATTTCACAGGTACGCTTAGCCGAAACGTTCATTTACATTAGTCGTTTT
>CAZOYZ010000006.1:0-6545 GCA_964584045.1 uncultured Prolixibacteraceae bacterium
TACCAGGGCAGGGACTTTTTGTCCCTGCTTTTATTTTAGGCCGATTAATGTTATTTTCGTGTGAATTTTCAAGATACTTCACATGCAGGTGATAAAGGTAAACGACAAAGCGTCAGTGAATGCTTTTCATGAACTTCCGTATCTAATTTACCGGGATGACCCCAATTGGATCCCGCCCTTGCGAACGATGGTGGAATCGATATTTGACCCGCGTATGAACCACAGCCTGAAAAAAGGCAATATTTGTCGCTGGCTGCTGCAGGAAAAAGGAAAGTTCATTGGACGGATCGCTGCTTTTCACGTACAAACCTACGCACTCAGCTTTGATCAGCCTACAGGTGGAATAGGCTTTTTTGAATGTGTGGATGATCAGAAAGCGGCCAGTCTGCTTTTTGAAACAGCCTGCTCCTGGTTGAAAGATCACGGGATGGAGGCAGCAGACGGTCCTATTAATGTCGGAGAAAATTTTTTTAACTGGGGACTTTTGGTAAAGGGCTTTATGCCCCAGGGATTTGGAATGCCTTATAATCCTGCCTATTACCGGTCGCTGTTCGAAAATTACGGATTCAAAACTTATTACGAGCAGTATAGCTATCACCTGGATATTACCCGTCCCGATCTGCCTGAACGTTTTTGGAAGATTGCCGCCTGGATGGCCAGGAAGCCAGGCTATCATTTTGAACAGTTCCGGTTTAGCCGGAAGGAAAAATATATCAGGGACTTTATTGCGATCTATGAGCAAGCCTGGGTAAAGCACGATAACTATAAAACGATCGAAACCGACGACATCGATGCGATGCTCGAACAGTCGAAAATGATGCTCGACGAGGATTTTATCTGGTTTGTTTACCGGGAAGGACAACCCATCGCGTTTTTCATGATGGTGCCCGATCTGAACCAACTGTTTCGCTATTGCCGCAACGGAAAGCTAAACCCGTTCATGCTGCTGAAACTGATGTACCTGAAAAGAAAAAAAGTGATCACGAGGTGCAGGGTACTGGTGATGGGTATTGTTCCTCGTTTTCAGAAGTCGGGCATTGAATCGGCTATATTTTACAAGATCAGACAGGTACTTCTGAGAAAATCCTGGTACAATGAAATGGAGCTTGGGTGGGTAGGCGACTTTAATCCACAGATGATCTCTATTTTTGAGGCGGTAGGAGGAAGGCATGTTAAAACCCATTTAACGATGCGCTACTTATTTGACCGCAAGAAAGAATTTAAAAGATCTTCAATAATTGAAGGATGATCAAAGATAAAATGGAATTTAGTAACTTTCAAAACTAATCCGGATTAGTCCTATGCAACTGAAAAAAGTAGATAACATTCGTGGCCAAAAGATGTTTCATCAGGTTCCGCGGCTGATTTATAAAAGTGATGAAAACTGGGCGGCACCATTTGATATGATGGTTGAAAATACATTCAACCCTGCTAAAAATCCGTCTTTTAAGGGAGGTGAAGCCCAGCGCTGGATTTTATTGGATGATCACGGAAAACCGCTTGGCCGTATTGCAGCCTTTGTCAATTATGAAAAGGCAAAGGCCTACGAGCAACCTACCGGAGGATGCGGCTTTTTTGAATGTATTGACCGGCAGGATGCCGCAGATGCATTATTTGATGCAGCGCGTGACTGGCTGAAGGAGAGAGGAATGGAAGCGATGGACGGCCCGGTCAATTTTGGCGAAAATTATATGAACTGGGGACTTCTTGTCGAAGGGTTTATACCTCAGGGCTACGGAATGCCCTACAATCCTCCCTATTACCTGAAACTCTTCGAGAACTACGGATTTCAGATGTATTTCAAACAGTTCAGCTATCACCTGGATTATACGGTACCCTTCCCGGAACGATTTTGGAAAATAGCCGGGTGGGTCGCACAAAAGCCTGATTATTCCTTCAGACATTTCGAGTTTGGCGAATCGGAAAAGTTTATCAGGGATTTCTGCCATATTTATGATGAAGCATGGCGTTTTCACGGACATTTTAAGTCGCTGGACCCCCAGGACCTTCGCGATTTTCTGACCGATGCAAAACCCGTCCTGGATCCGGAAATGATTTGGTTTGCATACCATAAGGAGGAACCGATTGCCTTGTTTGTGATGATGCCCGACATCAATCAGATCTTCAGAAGGCTGAACGGGAAGCTGAATTTTTGGACCATGCTGAAATTTTTCTGGTATAAAAAAAGGAAGATGATTGACCGCACACGCATCCTCATCATGGGTGTTGTTCCGAAATACCAGCGTTCAGGGGTTGAATCCGCTATTTTCTGGCATCAGGAAAAATTGATGAAAAGTAAGCCGCAGTATAAAGAAGTTGAGTTATCATGGGCCGGCGATTTCAATCCTAAAATTGTCTCCCTGTACGAATCGGTGGGAGGGAAACATGTGAAAACCCATTATACGATGCGCTACCTGTTTGACAGGAATAAACCCTTTACACGGTCGGCAATCATCCGGTAGACAAAGGCCTTTCAGATATTCGGCTTGGTGAAAAATATCGGAAATGGAGAAGAATAATAAAATAAAAAATCTTTGCGAATTACACAACTATTTGTATATTTGCAGCCCGATTATCACACTTGAAAAACAGAAGCAATGAAAAAAGGAATACACCCGGACAGTTATCGTTTGGTCGCTTTCAAGGACATGTCGAACGGACAGGTCTTTTTGACCAAATCAACGATTCAGACCAGAGAGGCCGAGGTTGTTGAAGGGGAGGAGTACCCGCTTGTCAAACTGGAGATTTCCAGCAGTTCACACCCGTTTTATACCGGCAAGATGAAACTTGTGGATACAGCAGGCCGTGTAGACAAGTTCATGAATCGTTATCAGAAACACATGGAAGCGAGGAAAAAATAGTCGATTTCGATCATAAAATGGAAAAGCTTCGCACTGCGAAGCTTTTTTTTTGCCTTACTTTGCAGTTAAATCATTTCACGGATGAACATTATTTTATTTGAGACTGATCAGCGGAATTGCCTGCTGCCGCTTTGCTATACAAGACCAGTAGCATCGCTGCGCACAGGTATTTTAACGGTCCGGGAGAAATGGGAAATGCGGATAAAGGGGAGATATTCTTATAAAACGGAAGATTACCTGAGCGAAAAATTTCCTTTTTATGCCACAGACGATAATTTGATGGTGTCGTCGCATATTTGTCCCACAGACGAACTGGCTGCACAGATCAGGCATTTAAATCCCGGAGAAGGAATAATTTGGGAGGGTATTCCTGTTGCCGCGAGGGTTGACCGGCAGGGAGCCATCGAATACCCGGTGCCCGTCCATAAAATAAGCTGGTCTGAATTTCACGGTGAGCTTGGGTTACTCAGGTATCCATGGGATCTGATGATCATTAATGAGAACCAGATCCTGATTGATTTTGAAATCCTGACCAGGGGGAGGAAGTCCGCTCCGTTAAGTGGTACCAATCAGCTGGCAGGTGTGGAAAATATTTTTGCCGAAGAAGGCGTAAAATGTGAGTTTGCGGTCATCAATGCCACGACAGGGCCGGTATACCTTGGAAAGGACTCAGAGATCATGGAAGGTTCGCTGATCCGTGGTCCCTTTGCCCTGTGTGATCATGGTGTGGTAAACATGGGAAGCCGGATTTATGGGGCAACGACTGTCGGTCCTTATGCCAAAATTGGAGGAGAAGTCTTACAATCTGTCATTCTGGGATATTCCAGTAAGGCACATGACGGATTCCTTGGACATTCTGTTTTGGGGCAGTGGTGTAATTTGGGCGCCGGCACGAATGTCTCCGATCTGAAAAACAGTTATGAGAAGGTCAAAGTGTGGAGCTATCCCGATCATAAGTTTATCCGGACTGGCTTGCAGTTTTGCGGACTGATCATGGGCGACCATTCCAAAACCGGCATTGGCACGATATTAAATACAGGAACAGTGATCGGTGTGGGGTGCAATATTTATGGCAGCGGGTTTCCGCGGCAGTTTGTTCCCTCTTTTTCCGAAGGCGGGGCTCACGGATATGAAGTTCACCGGTTAAAAACGGTTTTTAGCACTGCTGAAAAAGCGATGGTCCGCAGGAACAGGGTGCTGACCGATGAAGACCAGCGTATTCTTACCGCAGTATTCGAACGCTCTGCACCGCACAGGAAGTTTTAGCATGGATGATTGATTATGAGTGAAAAAAAGGAACAAATATATAAGGGAATCTTGTTTTCAGGTTATCCTGATGATGATTCCGATATGATACCGATCATAGCGGATGGGGATGAGTCGGAGTTCGAGGATTTTAAGGCACCTGAAATTTTGCCGGTTTTGCCGTTACGGAATACGGTGCTGTTTCCGGGAGTCGTCATTCCGATTACTGTCGGAAGGCAAAAATCGCTGAAACTGATTCAGGATGTTTCCCGAAGCGATAAATTTCTGGGTACGGTGACCCAAATTGACGGGGCAGTTGACGATCCGGAGAAAAAAGACCTGTATAAAACAGGTACCGTGGCGCAGATCCTGAAGATCCTGGAAATGCCCGACGGTTCCACATCTGTGATCATCCAGGGTAAACGGCGCTTTGATATCCTGGAGTATGTGGAAGATTTTCCTTATTTCAGGGCGAGGGTCTCCCTGCTTGATGAGATCGTGTCGGGTAATAATACGGCAGAATTTCAGGCGATCGTTGGTTCACTGAAAGATTTGTCGGTCAAAATAGCCCAATATGCTTCAAATGTGCCCTCTGAAGCTGCCTTTGCCGTTAAAAATATAGAGAATTCCACGTTCCTGATCAATTTTATTTGTTCCAATACTGATCTAAAGGTTGAAGAAAAGCAGAATCTGCTTGAGATAGCCGACATCAGGGAGCGGGGTATTCAGGCGATGTCCTATCTGGTTCGCGAGGTACAGATGCTCGAACTGAAACGCGATATTCAGGCAAAGGTAAAACTCGAACTGGACCAGCAACAACGGGAATTTTTGCTTAATCAACAGATTAAAACGATCCAGAATGAACTTGGCGGAAATCCGGTTGAGCGGGAAATCAGCGAGTTGCGGGACGAAGCTAAAAGTAAAAAATGGAGTGAAGAGGTTGCAGCGTACTTTGAAAAGGAAACCGGCAGATTGTCAAAGCTGAATCCTGCTGCGGGAGAATATTCTGTCCAGTACTCCTATTGCCAGACCTTACTTGATCTTCCCTGGGGGGAATATACGGAAGATAATTATGATCTGAAGCACGCGGAGCAGGTACTGGACGATGAACATTATGGCCTGGAAAAAGTGAAGGAACGAATTCTGGAACATTTGGCTGTTCTGAAGCTGAAAAAAGATATGAAAGCTCCTATTCTGTGTTTGTACGGGCCTCCGGGAGTCGGTAAAACATCATTGGGAAGATCGATTGCACATGCTCTGGGCAGGAAATATGTTCGGATGAGTCTCGGCGGACTGCACGATGAATCGGAAATCCGGGGTCACCGAAAGACGTATATTGGTGCCATGCCCGGAAGGATTATACAAAACATCAAAAAAATCAAATCGGGCAATCCGGTGTTCATCCTGGATGAGATCGATAAGGTCTCCAACGATTTTCACGGTGATCCTGCTTCCGCATTACTGGAGGTACTGGACCCCGAACAAAACTTTGAGTTCCACGACAATTACCTGGAAATCGAATATGATCTGTCGAAAGTCCTGTTCATCGCAACTGCAAATACCCTGAATACAATCGCGCCACCGTTGCGCGACCGTCTGGAATTGATTGAAGTCAGCGGATATATTCCCGAAGAGAAGATTGAAATAGCCAGGCGCCACCTCATCCCGAAACAACTGGAAAATCATGGTCTTGATAAAGACCGGATCCTGTTCGGGGAAGAAACCATCAATCATATCATCGCGAATTATACGCGGGAGTCGGGTGTTCGTGAACTAGACAAGAGCATTGCCAAAATCGTTCGCCGGATCGCAAAGAAAATCGCATTCGATGAACCCTGTAATAAAGTCCTGACAACGGCCGATATCCGTGAATATCTCGGTGTCATAAAATACTCGCGTGAAATTTACCAGGGAAACGAGTTTTATGGAGTGGTCACGGGCCTGGCCTGGACCGCTCATGGCGGCGAGATTTTATTCATCGAGTCGAGTCAGAGCAATGGTAAAGGGAGTCTGACACTTACGGGGAATTTGGGAGACGTGATGAAGGAATCGGCCATGTTAGCCCTCGAGTATCTGAAATCGCACGTACAGGAACTGGGAGTGGATGCCGCGGTCTTCGATAATCACAACTGGCATATTCATGTTCCTGAAGGAGCAATTCCCAAAGATGGCCCTTCGGCCGGCATTACCATGGTTACTTCATTAGCGTCGGTCATCACCAAACGAAAAGTAAGGAAGAATATCGCGATGACCGGCGAAATTACCTTAAGAGGTAAAGTGTTGGCGGTAGGGGGGATTAAGGAAAAAATCCTGGCAGCCAAACGGGCAGGTATCAGGGAAATATTGCTGTCGGTCGAAAACAGGAAAGATCTGGAGGAAATTAAACCCATTTACCTGGACGGACTGAAATTCCGCTTCGTTAAAAATATTGGAGAGGTA
>CAZOYZ010000006.1:6645-9880 GCA_964584045.1 uncultured Prolixibacteraceae bacterium
CCTGGGAATAATCTTGTTGCTTTTCATCAAAAAATCCATCCTGCGCTCAAGCTCTTTGCGTTTGATCTTTGCCTTGTACCGGTTGATCACTGCAATCAGATCCTCTGGTCCGAAAGGCTTTAAAAGGTAATCGAGCGGTTCCACATGAAGAGCGCGATACGCGTATTTGCTGTGGGCTGTTGTAAAAACCACTTCTGTATTCAGTGCATGTTCCTGGATTGTCTCGGCAACTTCAACTCCGTTGATGTCGGGCATGTCAATATCGAGAAAAACAAGATCAGGATTCTTTTTCAGCAAGAGCCGGATACCCTTTTGCGGACTGGTTGTTTTGGAAATAACCCTGATCTCGTCAAAAGCCTGAAGATAAATTTCCAGAAGCGATAAAGCATCTTCATCATCTTCAATGATCATTGCCGTTATACTTTTCTCGATCATCATACCCAATGACTATTCTAGATCCATTTCACACAAAATCCTGACTTGCTTTCTGGAACCCTGTAACCTGATCTTTTTTTTGCCGCACCGTAAAATACAGGTATAATCACCCTTGTTGATTTTCAGAAGCTTATCCAGATTAATCAGATAAGATCTGCCGATACGGTAAAAGCGCTGACCGGAAAGTCCTTTTTCAAGTATCCCAAGGTAACGGTTCGCAACTTCCCTTTGCCCGTTTTCCAGATGAATCAGTGTATAGACACCGTCAGCTTCACAATAGACAATATCGGACGGATCGATGAGAATGTGGTTGTATGTCGTGGTAATCAGGATCTGCCCGGAATCTACTTCTTTCAGGAACCAGGTCAGCTTTTTGTCAAATCGGTGATGGTTTGTTTTCAGGAATTTATCAATAATCCTTTCGATGTCGTTTTTCTTCAGGGGTTTAAGCAGGAAATCATAGACGTTGTTTTTTATGGCAGGAATCGCTGAGTTCTGATCTTCGCTCACGATGACCAAATGGCAGGACAGGTCATCCCTGGCCAGCAGTTCCAGGAGTTCCATCCCTTTTTCCCCGGCATTTTTCATATCGAGGAAGATGATATCGGGCAACAAACTGACCACTTGATAACACGCATCTTCGATGCCCGCCGACTCTTCGATGGTCCCAATATGAGAAATGCTTTTCAAATAGTCGAAAAGTAAATGACTGGCATCTTGCTCTTCATCTACAATTAACACTTTTAAGCGATCCCTTTCCATTAGTTTTAATTCCTTTTACAAATTTAACAACAAAAAACCTATTTTTCTTAATTTTAAGATATGATTAACGGTTAAAAACCATAAATTTGTAAAAAATGGCGTCATGATTAGAATGAAGGAGGGTACCCGTAACGTACTGATTGTAATAGGGATCCTTTTTTTGCTTTTTTTGATGTGGTACTTCAGTGCGATTGTCGCCTATATCTTAATAGCAGCTGTTTTGTCGGTGATGGGCCGGCCGCTGGTAAGATTTTTTCAACGGGTCAGGATTGGCCGGTACCGGTTTTCAAAAGGTCTGTCCGCTTTTATTACCCTGGTCTTGATCTGGATCATATTTGCCGGATCATTCAGCTTTATGATCCCTTTACTGGTCAGTGAATTTGATCAACTGTCGGCCATTGACCCCCAATTGGTTCTCAATGAGGTGGAGGGCCCGTTACGGAAGCTGATGACACTGATGGGTAACCAGTCTGCCGAAACAGAGAGATGGACACTATTTGATATGGTCAAAGTTCAGGTAGGTGAACATTTCAATTTCTCTGAACTGACAAATGTATTCGGAGTGGTAGCCGGCGCTCTGGGTGATTTTGTCATTGCCCTGTTTTCTGTTTCCTTTATTGCTTTTTTCTTTTTACAGGAAGAGAACATGTTCAGGGAAGGAATTCTTTTGTTTGTTCCTGCTGCGTACGAGGAGAGGATTTCAAGGATCATGGACTCCGTCTACCAGTTGCTGAAACGTTATTTTATCGGATTAATCCTCGAAATATTCATGGTGGGACTGTTGACTACGGCAGGATTGACCATCATCGGGACCGGTTTTAACCACGCCGTTGTGATCGGTATCTTTTGCGGGCTGTTTAATGTTATTCCGTATTTAGGTCCCTGGATCGGGGCTTTTATTGGTCTGTTAATTGGCGTTGCCGTAAATATCCATGCCAATTTTATCGTCGATACGCTTCCTCTTTTGGGTTTTATGACACTCATATTTATACTCGTTCAGGTTGTCGACAACGTGCTGTTTCAGCCACTGATCTATTCGAGCAGCGTAAAAGCGCATCCACTTGAAATTTTCCTTGTTATCCTCGTCGCAGGCAATCTTGCCGGGATAACCGGAATGATCCTGGCTATTCCGGCATACACCATTTTGCGGGTCATTGCCAAAGAATTCCTGGACAATCTGAAAGTGGTAAAAAAGCTGACGAAAAATTTGAAATAGCTGATAATTATTTTATTTGATGCTTTTGGGTCAGGGACAAAAGGTCTCTTTTTTCTTTTTTCATCATGTCGGGAAAACCTAACCCTCGTAAAATTGTTAGAATGATGAATTGAAAAAATCCTAAAGTTTAAAATGACTTACAAAAGCTTGAAGAATGAAACGAGAGCCCTTCGCTACAACTGGTTACAGGTTTTTACAATTAAGCTGCGTGGTGATCTTCCTTATTTTAACAGAATTTCCCCGGGTTGTTCAGGCAAAAGAGAACGGCACAAATGAAGGGTATTCACACGAAGACATAAAAAGAGGAGAACGTTTTTTTAAGGGATTGCTGCCTTTCGACCGGCAGGGGCCCTCATGCGTTTCATGCCATCGTCTTACTCCGTCCGACTCTCTGAACTGGAATCCGTCTGCTTTGGATATTGCTGTCAAATATCAGGATAAGGATTATTCGTCATTTCAGGCCGCGGTGATGCAGCCGGCGGGGATCAAGATGGCCCAGGTGCATGCAGGTTTTCAGTTTGAGGAGAATGATTTAAAGACGATCAAGGGTTATTTGGATGAGCTGGCAATAGCCGGACCTCAACCGGTAAGGCCGACGATTTATAATTTACTGATATTCATTTTTCTGGGACTTCTGATCACGTGGGCTTTGCTGGAGTTGATTTTCTTTAGGAAAGTCAGGTTACGGGTTATTCCGTTGCTGATCTTTGTGGTCGCGTTCGGCATACAGATCAAAATGGTCATTGCTGAAGGGATCAAACTCGGGCGCTCACAGGAATATGCCCCGACACAACCTGTCAAATTTTCACATAAAGTACACGC
>CAZOYZ010000006.1:9980-20441 GCA_964584045.1 uncultured Prolixibacteraceae bacterium
CATGCTGTTCATGTCGGCTCGGCCAGGCTCGATTGCCGTCAATGTCACGGTCCGGTTGAAGAAATGGATATCATGCGTCAGCATTCAGATTTGTCCATGGGATGGTGTGTGAACTGCCACAGAGAAACCCAGGTGCAATTCAAAGAAAACGGATACTACGAAAGTTTTGTAAAGATGCATGAGAAATTCGATGCCGGCGATTTGAAGAAAGTAACGGCAGCAGATGTTGGGGCTAACGATTGCATGCGTTGTCACTATTAGAATGAAAAAATCTGGAATAAAAAATACTTCGATGGAGAAAACATATTGGAGAAGCCTGGAAGAACTGGAAGATCCAAAGGCCCTTCGAATCAGAGAAGCACGGGAGGAATCAAAACAAAAGAGCCTGCTTTACAAATCGGAAGGAGGCGATTCTGAAAATTCAAGAAGAGATTTTCTGAAGACATTAGGGTTTAGCCTGGCTGCTGCAGCACTTGTGGCGGCTTGTAAACGTCCGGTACATAAAGCCATTCCATACCTGATAAAGCCTGAGGAGATTACTCCCGGACAGGCCAGCTATTATGCATCCTCTTATTTTGATGCCGGCGATTATTGCAGTGTGGTTGTCAAAGTTCGTGATGGACGGCCCATAAAGATTGAGGGGAATGAATTGAGTTCAATCTCCCAGCGTGGCACAAGCGCACGCATTCAGGCTTCTGTTCTCAATCTTTATGATGGCGCCCGGTATAAAGGCCCCCGCTATCAGGACAAGGAGATTAGCTGGGAGGATGCTGATTTGGAGATTGTAAAGGCGTTGAACGAACTGAAGCAGCAAAACGGACGGGTAGTTCTGCTTACTCAAACGATTATTTCTCCTTCGGCATTGCAGATCATAGAAAGGTTTTTGCAAGCCTGGCCCGGGGCGGAATGGGTCCAGTACGATGCGGTTTCTGCTTCAGGTATATTGACTGCCAACGTGAAAAGCTTCGGGATCAGGGCTATTCCCGATTACCGGTTCGACAAGGCCAAAACAGTGGTCAGCTTTGCCGCCGATTTTCTGGGCACCTGGTTATCACCCGTGGAATATACCCGGCGTTATACCGATGCACGAAAGTTGGATAAGGGTCAGCGTGATATGCTTCGTCATTACCAGTTTGAATCCGCGGTGTCGTTGACCGGATCAAATGCCGACGTCCGTTTCCCGGTGAAGCCTTCGGAAGAAGGGGGCATTGTGTTATCGTTGTACAATAAAATCGCAGAAGCCAAAGGTGCCGTGCCGCTTCAAGGCGTTCAACCCAAAGCAGATGTGACGGCACTTGCAGAAGAGCTGCTTGAAAATCAGGGAAAATCGATCGTTATCTCAGGAAGCAATGATGAAAACATTCAATTGTTGGTCAATGGGATCAATCAGCTCCTGGGCAATTATGGTCAAACAATCCTTTGGGACTCTGCCCTCCAAACAAGAAAAGGAATCGATCAGGAAATGAATTCTCTGATGTCAGATATCCAGGCAGGTAACATTGACGGATTACTGGTATGGGGAGTTAATCCGGTTTACGATCACATGGAGGGAAAGAAGCTCGAAGCTGCAATCAAAAAAATGAAATTGTCAGTGTCGTTTGCTGAGCGGCAGGATGAAACTGCCAGGGCATGCGACTATATTTTGCCCGAACCTAATTATCTGGAATCCTGGAACGATCTGGAACCTAAAACAGGCTGTTACAGTCTGGCACAGCCGGTTATCTCCCCGTTATTTGATTCGCGGAATGTGGAGGAAAATCTGATGAAATGGACCGGACTGGAAACTTCCTGGGCCGACTACATCAGGGACAGATGGAAAACTGAGTATTATGCCCTTCAAAAAGAATATAACGACCCGGTACTGTTTTGGAATTATTCACTTCAGAAGGGAATTTTTGAACCGGGAAGAGCTGTTCCGGTAACCTGGCAACCTGCCGGACTTCCTTCTGCCGCGTCGGCCATCAGGGATGCGCAGCCAGGCATTGAAGTTGTACTCTATGAAAGTATTGCGGTCGGGAACGGGAAATATGCCAATAATCCGTGGTTACAGGAACTTCCCGACCCGTTGGCAAAGATCAGCTGGGATAATTTTGTTTCGGTACCGGTTGGTTTTGCAAAGGAGCAGGGGCTTGAAAATGAACAGGTCATTGCGGTTAACGGGATCGAGCTTCCAGTATTTGTACAGCCGGGACAGGCGGCGGATACCGTAGCAGTCGCCATGGGCTATGGGCGTGAATATGCCGGTAAGGTCGGCAATGGGATCGGAGTCAACATGTTCCCTTATGTAAAGTTACTTCATGATGGTAACCGCCGGTATTACATGGAGAATGCCCGCCTGGAAATCGTGCCCGGGAAAACCTATCCGCTGGCTTTGTCGCAAACACACCATTCCATGGAAGGTCGTCCGATTGTCCGTGAGACGAACCTGGATGATTACCTGCGTTCACCTGATTCGGGAAATGAGATGCATGAGGAATTTGAGAAAAAACATGTTACCCTATATCCGGAAGTTGAATTTCCGGCCCATCACTGGGGAATGGCCATTGACCTGAACTCATGTACCGGTTGTGGAAATTGTGCGATTTCCTGCCAGGCCGAAAATAATATTCAGGTTATTGGGAAGGAACAGGTGCGTAATCGTCGTATTATGCATTGGATCAGGGTTGACCGTTATTTTTCGGGTGATATCTCCAATCCTGAAGTATCTTTTCAGCCCGTGATGTGCCAGCATTGCGCCAACGCACCCTGTGAAAATGTTTGTCCGGTAGCCGCTACATCCCACAGTTCCGAAGGACTGAATCAAATGGCTTATAATCGTTGCGTGGGAACAAAATACTGCGTAAACAACTGCCCGTACCGGGTGAGACGGTTCAACTGGTTTCAGTATGTGAATAATGACAAATTCGATTATAACGCCAATAACGATTTGGGAAGAATGGTGCTTAATCCGGATGTTACGGTACGTTCAAGGGGCGTTGTTGAGAAATGTTCCATGTGCGTTCAGCGTATTCAGGAGAAAAAGCAGGTGGCTAAACTCGAAGGCCGCATGATCGAAGAAGGTGAAATAAAAACGGCCTGCCAGCAGTCGTGTCCGGGAAATGCGATCGTATTCGGTGACCTGAATAATCCTGAAAGCCGGATCAGCAAATTATTTAAGGATAAACGGAATTATCATCTGCTGGAGGAATTGCATACGTTGCCCTCGGTCGGATATCTGACCAAAGTAAGAAATAAAGCCTGATTAATGAATGAAGTGCTATGTATAAAACACAGATCAGAGGAAAACACATTCACGGAGACAAATCCCTTGCACAGGTATCCGCCGATATACTTGCTCCGATTGATGCCAAAGCGCCACTCTGGTGGTCTGCGGCCTTAGCAACCAGTCTTGGATTATTCGGATGGGGAATCTACAGTATGTATATCACGGTTACACAGGGTATCGGAACCTGGGGCGTAAATAATACCGTCGCCTGGGGATGGGCGATCATCAACTTCGTATGGTGGATCGGTATCGGCCATGCGGGGACTGCATTTTCCATCTTCCTGTTGATCCTGAGGCAGACATGGCGAACGGCCATTAACCGTGCTGCAGAGGCTATGACTGTTGTCGCCGTGGGTTGTGCCGGACTTTTTCCTTTGTTGCACATGGGACGTCCGTGGTTATTCTTCTTCATTTTCCCTTATCCGAATACCCGTGGTCCCCTGTGGGTGAATTTCAACTCTCCGCTTTTCTGGGATTTTGTGGCGATCTCGGCTTATCTGCTTATTTCTGCCAGTTTCTGGTATTTTGGTATGGTGCCCGATTTTGCCACCATTCGTGATACCACAAAGTCAAAGATCAAAAGGGCGGTTTATGGTTTCTTTTCTTTCGGGTGGACCGGATCTACCAAACAGTGGCTGCGCTTTGAAGCGCTCAGTTTCGTGTTGGGGGGGATTGCTGCAGTACTGGTGGTCTCGGTACATTCCATTGTTTCGACCGATTTTGCGGTTTCTGTTGAGCCCGGATGGCATACCACGATATTCCCGCCGTACTTTGTGGTCGGAGCGATCTTTTCAGGCTTTGCCATGGTGTTGACACTGGTAACCCTTATGCGTAAGTTATACCGGATGGAAGATTTCATTACCGATTCGCATGTTGATGCCGTGTGCCGGGTATTGATCTTTATCTCCCTGATCATGGGCACGGCTTATCTGACCGAGATTTTCATGGCTTGGTATTCAGGTTCGAACTATGAAATGTATACGTTCTTTAAAAATCGTATTTTTGGAGAATATGCCTTTCAGTTTTGGAGCATGTTCATCTGCAATGCCATTATTCCGCAACTGTTCTGGTTTAAAACAGTACGAAGCCGCTTATGGATCGTCTTTATCATTTCGATCCTGATCAACATCGGGATGTGGTTTGAACGGTTTAACATTATAGTGACTTCGCTGAGCCATAATTATTTACCTGCAAACTGGGCCACCTACTCACCCACAATCATAGAAATTGGCCTTTTTCTTGGCACTTTGGGCATGTTTTCGACGGGCGTGCTGTTGTTCTTCCGTTATATTCCGATGATCGCGATTTCCGAGATCAAAGGTGTGATGAAACACGACAAAGAGCCTGATTTAACACAGTTTTTATCGCATGAAACTCAATCCCGGCACGAAGATGAAAAAGTATATGATCGGCGTTTTTGATAATGAATTTGATTTGGTAAAATCCTTTCAGGAGGTGAAAGCCAAAGGATTTATCGTTGATGAAGTCTTTACACCATATCCAATCCATGAGGTTGTTGCAGGAATGGGGAGGCGAACCCGTATCAGCCATGCTGCTTTTTTTTATGGTCTTTTCGGGGCTTTAGCCTTGCTCGGAGGGATGTATTATGCTTCGGTAATCAGTTGGCCTCTGAATTTCGGAGGAAAACCTACGAATGCGTTCCCATCCTTTTTGGTTGTCACGATCGTGGGAACCATATTGACGGTGACCATTCTGACCCTGCTGACTTTTTCAATACGCGCAAAGGTTTATCCTGGGAAAACCGCAGATATCATTGACCCGCGTGCTACTGACGATAAATTTATCATTGCGATCGATTCGGACACTCCCGGATTTCGCAAGGATGAAGCAGAAAAAATATTAGCGGATAACGGCGCATCCAGGATTTATTTGACCGATAAACAGCAGCCAAAATAGCAAGACGATGAATCTGAAAAAAGGAATTTATAGTACAACGGTCTTTCTTTCGGTCTTTGTTGCCGGTTCCTGCGACAGGGACAGGAATACAACAGGTTGGCAATATTTTGACGATATGGTTAGCTCTCCCGCGTATGAAACGTATTCTCCAAATGCTAATTTCCCTGACGGGAAGACCATGCAACTTCCTGTTGAAGGAACAGTTCCAAGGGGTTACATGAAGTATCCCTACGAGAAGACCGACAGCGACCGGGTCAAGGCAGGAGTCGCCCTGATGAATCCGCTCGAACCGACAACCCTGAATATAGAAAGAGGAAAGAAGGTGTATACGATCTTTTGCTCCAGTTGTCATGGCGACCACGGGGACGGAAAGGGAAATCTGTTTGTTTCAAAGAAATTTCCTTATCCGCCGGCCAATCTCCTTTCGGATAAAATGAGAAGGGTCCCCGATGGTGAAATTTATCATGTGATCACCGTTGGATGGGGTATCATGGCCGAACACGGTTCCATGATCAAACCCGACGACCGGTGGAAAGCAGTGTTATATATCCGGAATGAATTACAAAAGTAGCGGTCAGCCTTCCGGTTACTAAAGGCAATGTAACAATTTTACAACCAGCTTACAGCAATTTCAAAAATTTAACCAGTTGACTAGTTTTGGCGATGACAAATGAAAGATTTATAATACCACGGAAACTAAGTTTGGTCACTTATGGATTGATTTCCATTGGGATGATCACTTTTATTGCCGGGTTTATCCTGAGCCCTGACAGGACTTGGGCGAACTATCTGCTCAATAATTTTTATTTTATTTCGCTGGCTATCGGGGCAGCTTTCTTTATCAGTCTTCAGTATATTTCCCAGTCGGGATGGTCTGCGGCTTTTAAGCGAATACCCGAAGCAATGGCTGCTTATATTCCCTTTTCTGCCGTATTTTTTATTCTTTTGATCCTGGGCGTACATCATTTGTATGAATGGTCTCATGCCGAAGCGGCAGAAGCCGATCATTTAATTGCCCATAAATCAACGTATCTCAATACTCCTTTTTTCTTTATCAGGATTGTCGTGTTCTTTACACTGTGGATTTATCTCACCAAACTCATGCGTCGTATTTCCCTGAAAGAAGATACAGAAGGCGGAATGGCTTATTTTTACAAATCGG
Organism: uncultured Prolixibacteraceae bacterium; assembly: GCA_964584045.1. Classification (GTDB taxonomy): domain Bacteria; phylum Bacteroidota; class Bacteroidia; order Bacteroidales; family Prolixibacteraceae; genus JBCFBK01. The sequence goes on from CAZOYZ010000006.1 coordinate 16,325, forward strand.
AACGCCTTTCAAGGATTTTTATTTTTGTTGTGGCTGTTACCTATTCCTTATTTGCCATTGATATGCTCATGTCACTTGAAGTGCATTGGTACAGCACGATCTATGCCGCCAAAATGTTCGTTTCAGCCTTTTTGCATGGTTCGGCAGTTATCGCGCTTATCGTTATTATTCTAAACAAATTTGGCTATTTGAAAGTGTTGAATCGTTCTCATTTACATGATTTCACCCGCTACATCTTTATGCTTTCCATTATCTGGGGATACTTTACTTTTGCCCAATTCATGCTGATCTGGTATGGAAATATTCCGGAAGAGACTATTTTCTATGCCCGCCGGAGTGAAGGAATATATGAAATTTTATTCTATGCGAGTATTGTACTGAACTGGCTGCTTCCTTTCCTGTTCCTGATGCCCAGGAAATCATCACGGAGCAAAATGGTCATGACACCGGTGATCATCCTTCTGATGGTGGGACAGTATGTCGAGTTGTATTATGAGATCTGGCCTGTTTCTGTTGACCAGCCTGCATTCGGATTGATCGAGATTGGCTCCTGGCTTGGCTATACAGGATTGTTTATTTGGGTGATAATGAAGTACCTTGCCAAAGCCAATTTGATCCCGGTGAATCATCCTTATCTGGAAGAAAGCGTTACGCATCACTTTTAAGACAGAGACGGTACCAAAATATCCGGCTTCTCCCCCGGGGTTTAATTTTTGTTCTTTTTAGAATGAGAAAGTGTTTGTGGCTTTACCGGATCGATTGCGGGCTGAAGCTTGATCAGTAATTTTGTAGTTAATGAATCGTTGAGATATTCAATATTTACTTCGGCTGATTTATAGCCGTTAAGCGAGATTGATAATCCGGTACCGCTTTCAGGAATATTCCACAGGCGGAACTCTCCTTTTTCATTGGTAATTGTGCCAAGCGGATTTACTAATCCCGGGACATATACATTTGCCCCATATAGCGGATCGCGGGTAACTTCATCGATCACTTTCCCCCAAACGTTTTTTGAGGCTGTCCTTCCTATATTGGCAATCAGGAAAGGTAATGCCAGTAGACTAAAAATAAAGGCGGCTTTCATGGTTTATTATTGTTTCTGCAGTTCTGAAATAAAAATGCTACATTGTTTCTGATTCGTCTGACTTCAAATGCCGGTTTCCCCGCTCTTCATAACGTATGACTGGTTTTATACGTAAAAAGTTGCGTTTGTGAGGTTAATTAATTTTTAAGAAGTACTTTCTTACAGGTTTTTACCTGCCGGAATTTATAAGACCGGAGTGAAACAGATCAAGTGTTCCCGGCTAATTATCCCGGACTACTTTATAACCGCGTTTTTCAATAGCAGCAATAATTCCTTCTTCATTGATTTGGGAAGGATCGAAGACAACGCGGGCGGTTGAGTTCTCATGACTCGCTTCAACGGTCCTTATTCCACTGAGTTCTTTAACTCCTTTGCAGATTGATTTCTCACAGTCGCCGCAGGTCATTCCTTCCACCTTGTAAGTTACATCGCGGATAGCTGTCTGACTGGCAGCAGGTGTTTCCACCTTCTGATCCTGTTTCGGAGTACATGCTCCTGCTGCAATTGTTAACAAGACTAAAATACGAAATACTATTTTCATGATAGATTTTTTAATTATAAATTTTCCTGTCGGTAATGTAAAAAAAACGTTATGAACTCGTATAGGATATACAGACGTTTCTATAACATAAGGGGAAATTAAATGTTCAACATCAGTGAAAGATGCTGTCGGTGATCAGTGCGATCATCATGAACAGGTAGAGAAAATTCAGTTTAAAGAAAGCAGGTCTCACCTGCAAATCTTTTTTTACAAGCAGCTGGATGGTCAGGGAAAAGAGCAGGTAAAAAACATAAAAAATGAGAAGGAACATGACCATCGGGCTAATCACGATACGCAGGGCGATGATCATTGCGCTGGCAACAGTAGCTAAAATCCAGGTAAAGGTCAGGCGCTTGATCTGGTTTTCACTAAAAATTTCGTTGAGGCTGGGGTATCCGGCCAGTTTATACTCATCCCCAAACATAAGAAGCAGCAACCAGAAGTGCGGAATTTGTCCGATGAAGAAAAAAACAGCAACCCAAAAAATGGAAGGATCGGTAACGGAGCCACCTGCGGCCATCCATCCGATATAGGGAGGCAAGGCCCCAACCAGCGATCCGGGAACAACAGCGAATGCCGTCACTTTTTTAAGAGGGGTATAAAACGCATTGTAGGAGAGCAGGGTTATCACACTGGCAATCCAGGCCAAAGCGGGAAAAAAGGCCAGCAAAATGACGCTGCCTGAGAGGAAGTATGCTGCGATGACTTTTACGGCGAAATCCACGCTTATTTTTCCTGATGGGAGCGGCCTGTTCCTGGTACGGGGCATCAGGGAATCGGCATGCCGTTCCTGCAGGTGATTGATCGTGCCTGAACTGCATGAAACAAGAAACACCCCTGCCGTCAGCAAGATTCCCGGCAGACCGATCTCACCGGTTTGGAGGGAATAACCGGTGAGCGCAGACAACGCCACGGGAAAAGAAATGCGCACTTTCCCCAATTCAAAAATGATCTTTAAGTAATATAGAATACCTTGTCCGGTCATTTTAATGTTTTCAGATATTCGGTGATAGCCGCAACATCCTCATCACTCAATTGTCCCTGGTACGATTGCATTAAGCCTTTGTTAAAGCCTTCAACCACATCAGCCCCCGGATCGTAAATGGAGTGTTTGATGTATTCGTCGTCGGCAACTACTTCACGGTTTTGTCCTCCCGTATTGACAGTCCGCGGTGTTCCATAGATGCCCTTAAATGAAGGGCCAACCAATTTTGTTCCGTCTAAAGTGTGGCAGGCAAAGCATCCGATATTGGACATGATCCGCTTTCCGGTCGCTGTCGGTGATTCGGTTGCCGCAGCAGTCTGTGCCGTGGTATCAGTATACCATTTGTTAAACGCTTCTTCCGGCATGACTTTCACCCAATTGTACATGTAGGAATGCTGAAGCCCGCAGTATTCCGTGCAAAACAACTCATATGTCCCTTCCTTTTCTGAAGTAAACCAGACAAACTGGTCCTTCTTGCCCGGAACAATATCCTGCTTTAACCGGAAGGACGGAATGTAAAGGGAATGGATCACATCTATGGCCTCAAGATTCAGCTTGACAGGTTTGCTCATTGGAATAAACAACGTGTCCGTTCTTTTGCCATTTCCGTAGCCAAAAGTAAAGTTCCACATTCTGGCAGTGACGTCAATCTGAAAGCTGTCTTTCGGGGGCTCCTTCATCGGTTTCCATCCGGCCCATCCGTAATAAAACATGATCAATACCAGGAGGGTCGGGATTACGGTCCAGATAATTTCGAGGGTATGACTTCCCTTAATCTGGGTGGCCTGAGGATTCCGTTTTTTATTATACCGGTACACAAACCAGATCATCATGATCGTTAAGCCGATCAGAAAAAAGAAGCAGACTGACAGGATAAAAAGAAATGTCCTGTCAACGTCGGCGACGAAATTGGAAGCTGGTGCGGATGCTAATAGATACATAGTCATTATCTGAAAAGGTAGTCAAAAAATGTGATCACGATCACTGCAATGAAAACCATGAATACGAATGCTACCATGATTTTAATATAGGGTTTGTCGTATTTCAGGTGCATAAAATAAGTCAGCACGAGCAATGATTTGACCGACGCCAACACCAAAGCACCTGTTACTGTTAATTCACCCAGTTCGATATGTGTAATTCCAACCGAAATAAACGTACAGATCAGCAAAATGGCCAGTATATATACGTAGGTTCGGTAGGGGACGATGTGATGCTTTTCATTTTCCATGTTTGTTTATTTTTCAGTCGTTGTAACAGGGATGGCTGGTAAAAATTAATGGATTAAATAAAATAAGGGGAACAGGAAGATCCAGATCAGGTCGACCAGATGCCAGTAAAGTCCGGCGTTTTCCAGCAATGACGGACGTTTTGCATGGACAGTGCCGTTTGTGATCCTGATGTAAGCCACCGTGATTAAAATCAAACCAATAATAATATGGAGCGCATGCAGTCCTGTCATGACGAAGTACAATCCGAAAAACAGGATCTCTCCCTGGCTCATCGT
>CAZOYZ010000006.1:20541-36688 GCA_964584045.1 uncultured Prolixibacteraceae bacterium
TGGTCTTCATGATGGATGACTTGTGACATAAATGATTGTTTTAATATTCGTAAGGTCCTTCTTTTTCTTTATACTCAGGAATTCTGTCAAAATTTTCAACCGGCGGAGGCGAAGGTACGGTCCATTCCCAGGTCTTGCCGTTCCATGGATTAGCAGGTGCCGGCGGGCCAAATTTTGCCGATCGAAAGAGATTGACAATGATAATAGCGAGCCCGAATACCATGACCCATGAGCCTAATGTAGACAGGATGTTGGCCGAATGGAATTGCTCCAGGTAATCGTAATAACGCCGGGGCATCCCCATCATCCCCAGGTAGAACATGGGGCCGTACAGTGTCAGGAACCCGATAAAAAAGAGCAGCCATCCGGTATTGGCCCATTTGGCATCATACATGCGGCCAAACATCTTTGGAAACCAGTAATGGAGGGCGGCAAAGAACGCATAGCCGGTTCCCCCAAATACGATAAAGTGGAAATGCGCGACCACAAAAGCAGTATCATGAAGGTAGACATTAGCTGTCAGAGCGCCAAGAACCAATCCTGACAATCCGCCGATCATGAAAACGAATATGAACGATACCGCCCAGTAAAACGGTGTCTGAACGTTGATAGAACCCTTGTACATGGTCGAGATCCAGTTAAAAACCTTAATCGCGCTGGGGATTGCCACTAAAAAGGTCAGTATCGAAAATGTATATTGCGAAGTATTGCTCATACCTGCTGTAAACATGTGGTGACCCCATACAAAGTATCCGACGAAAGCAATGGCCATTGTCGAGGCGACAATCGCCTTATATCCAAAAACATGTTTTTGCGAAAAAGTCGGTATGATTTCAGAAATGGCTCCCATGGCAGGGAGGATCATAATATATACAGCCGGGTGAGAATATATCCAGAACAGATGCTGATAAAGAATGGGATCGCCTCCCAGGGCAGGATCAAAAACCCCGATGCCAAAAATACGCTCCAGTGCAACGAGAATCAGCGTAATCCCGACAATGGGAGTAGCCAGCAGCTGGATCCATCCGGTGCCATAAAGGGTCCATGCAAACAGCGGTATTTTGCCCCATGTCATTCCGGGAGCGCGCAACCGGTGAATGGTAACGATAAAATTCAATCCGGTGAGGACTGACGAAAATCCCAGAACGAAAGCGCCAAATATGGCAGGCAGCATATTCGCACCGGTTTTAAAACTGTATGGAGCATAAAAAGTCCATCCGGTATCGGGCGTGCCGTCGCCAAATAAAACGGACGAGATCACGAGGAACGCACCTGAAATGAAAACGTACCACGAGATCAGGTTCAGCTTCGGAAAAGCCACATCTTTGGCGCCGATCATGATGGGAAGTAAGAAATTCCCAAAAACGGCCGGTAAGCCTGGTATGACAATCATGAAGATCATGATCACACCATGAACCGTAAAGAACGCATTATAGGTTTGCGCATCCATGACCGTCTTCCCTGGAGCAATCAATTCGAGCTTCATGCCCAGACCCAGTAGCGCCCCTACAATGAAAAGCGTCATCATTGAAAACAAATATAACAGGGCAATGCGCTTATGGTCGGTCGATGTGATCCAGCCCAGAAACCCCTTGTATTTACCCTGTTGATCCAGGTAGCTTCCCTCGTGTGATAGTTGAGAACTTAATTGCATAAGAAAATATTAGATGGTTTTCCTTTTCCTTTTTATAATCAGAACCAGAAATAATGTCAATGCAAAAAACAAAATTAAAGTGCCTGAAAGCTTCGTTACGTTCAGTACGTACGTCTGTCCCTTGGGATCGTACGAATAGCAATACTGCAATATTTTATTAATGGTCGGCCCTGATGTCCCTTTACCCGCTTCGATAACTGCCATTTTAAACTCGAACGGCAGGAAATACACACCGTTTAAATACCGGGTGATCTTGCCTTTAGGACTCACTACGATGACCGATGCGGCATGCAAAAAGTCATTTCCCGTTTTTTTGTATTTAAATCCTGCAGCCCGGGTCGCTTTTGCGATACCGGCGCTGTCGGATACGAAAAATTTCCATCCCCTGGCAATATCTTCCTTCTTATCCACCAGGTTCAGATAGTTTGCCTTCTTTCTCACGGCCAAATCAATGGACTCGGTCGGATCAAAACTGATGGTGAATACCTGATAATCTTCCCCTGGTTTTAAATCAGACTTATTCATTACTTCAGCCAGTCCTTCCATTAACGGACTGCAAATGCCGGGACAGCGGTAATAAACAAAATTCAATACGGTTGGTTTATCGATCAGATCTGTTAACACGACTTGCCGGCCGTCTTCGCCGGTCAGGTAAATACCCTCCGGGAGATATTCATCCAGATGCTCAACAATCCCGATCCCGGGATCTTTGGTTTGATCATCAATGATATTTGATTGACTCCATGCATTCAGGAACAGGGATAAAAAGATCAGGATGAAGAATAACCCCGGGCCCAACGATGTACTTTTGGTCATTTTGATTCTTAATTTCTGCACAATAAATGCCCCCTTTTATTTTCAGAATAAGAAACCCAAAAGCCGGATGAATGTTTAAGGAATAAGCTTCAAAAACAGATATTTTTTATTTTTTCAGGCCGGAAAACTGATTATCCCCCAAACGGCACGTCGGACCGGTGAAGAGTTTCCGGGGAGCCAACGTGATTTGTGAAATTCCCCAAACAGATAGTTACAGAACTGACCTTAAATGGCAGGATCGGGATGTTCTTCAAAAAAAAACTACTGAATTCAATTTCTTTTCTGCAACTTATCATGGTTTAATTCAGTGAAGTAATACCAATAGGATATAAAAAGATCATAAACTCTTTATTTTCAGCGAATAAACAATGTTGACTGGTGGTTGTTTTCTTCATAATTTTAGAGTAAAACCGGTCTTATGGAGAAGAACATTTTTGTCCGGATCTGGCAGTTTTATATGGATGGTTTCCGGAACATGAGTCATTGGGGAAAGCAGGTTTGGATCATTATTCTGATCAAGCTGTTCATCCTGTTCGTGATTTTGAAATTATTTTTCTTTCCCGATTTTTTGAAGACGAATTTTGATACAGATGCGCAACGCAGTGAGCAGGTTCTTGAAAATTTGACAAATATAAAATAACCAAACATGTTAGAAACAATCGACTTATCCTTAGTCAACTGGTCAAGGGCTCAGTTTGCCCTTACGGCCATGTATCACTGGATTTTTGTTCCGTTGACCCTGGGGATCACGTTCATCATTGCGTTTATGGAAACGCTGTATGTGAAAACAGGGGATCCGGAGTGGAAAAAGATCACTAAATTCTGGATGACCTTATTTGGGATTAATTTTGCCATTGGGGTAGCCACGGGGATCATCCTGGAGTTTGAGTTTGGCACCAACTGGTCCAACTATTCCTGGTTTGTCGGCGACATTTTTGGAGCGCCGCTGGCCATTGAAGGCATTCTGGCGTTTTTCATGGAGTCGACGTTCATTGCCGTCATGTTCTTCGGATGGAATAAGGTAAGCAAGAAAGTACACCTGGCTGCCACCTGGCTCACGGCGATCGGCGCCAATCTTTCCGCCTTATGGATCTTGGTGGCCAATGCATGGATGCAGTATCCGGTGGGAATGCAATTCAATCCGGACACTGCCCGGAATGAGATGATAAATTTTTGGGAGGTGCTGTTTTCGCCGGTTGCGGTGGATAAATTCCTGCATACCACTTCATCGGGTTTCGTGCTGGCGGCCATATTCGTGATCGGGATATCCTCCTGGTTCCTGTTAAAAAAGAGGGAGATCATTTTCGCGAGGAGAAGCATTGCTGTGGCGGCTGTTTTCGGCTTGCTTTCGTCCGTTTATGTGGCGTTTACCGGCGACACCTCCGCGAGGCATGTCGCCTGGCACCAGCCCATGAAATTTGCAGCTTTTGAAGGGTTATACAACGGGAGTGAAGGTGCCGGACTGATCGCCCTGGGGGTGATGTCGACCACCGACACAGATCCGTCGAACGAGAACCTGCTCGACTTCAACATGAAGATTGAAATTCCCAACGTTTTGTCGTACATGGCGTATATGGACTGGAATGCGTTTGTGCCCGGAGTGAATGACCTGATCCGCGGAAATGAGAAATACGGGATCCTGTCGGCTGCCGAAAAGACCGAGAGGGGAAAAACAGCTATCCGGAAATTAAAGGAATTCAAGGAGGCGAAGGCTGCCGGCGATGAGGCCGGGGCAGAAGTACTGAAGACAGAGTTCAGGGATCCTGATTTTCGTGAGAATTACTACAAATATTTTGGTTACGGCTATATTTCAGATCCTGACATTTTGATACCCAGTGTGCCGCTTTCGTTCTACAGCTTTCATCTGATGGTGGGATTGGGCTTTTACTTTATTATTTTCTTTATCCTGGTTCTGGTATATGTGTTGAAAGGGACGCTGGAGCGCCGGCGGGGCTTTCTGAGGCTGGCCATCTGGACCATACCGCTGGCGTACATCGCGTCGCAGGCCGGATGGATTGTGGCCGAGGTAGGGCGCCAGCCGTGGGTGATCCAGGATCTGATGCCTACAGTGGCTGCCGTGACGAAGATCAGTACCGGCGCTGTCCAGGTTACTTTCTGGATGTTTGCGGTAATTTTCACTACCCTGTTGATCGCTGAAATAAAAATCATGCTCCGGCAAATCAAGATCGGACCTAAAGCGGATGGAGGACACAGAAATGTTTGAAAATCTGTCATACGACGTATTGCAGCAATACTGGTGGATCATTGTATCGCTGCTTGGTGCCCTGCTTGTATTTTTGACCTTTGTACAAGGCGGGCAGACCCTGATCTGTACGATTGGAAAAAATGAAGACGAACGCGGACTCCTGGTCAATAGCCTCGGGCGCAAATGGGAATTCACGTTTACCACGCTGGTGACTTTCGGCGGGGCTTTCTTTGCGTCATTCCCCTTATTTTATGCCACGTCGTTCGGAGGAGCGTACTGGGTCTGGATGATCATCCTTTTCTTTTTCGTGATCCAGGCCGTTTCGTACGAATTCCGGAAAAAGCCGGCCAACTTTCTGGGTACAAGGACCTATGAAATTTTTCTTTTCCTGAACGGCGCATTTGGAACGATCCTGTTGGGCACCGCCGTGGGAACTTTCTTTAACGGGGCCATGTTCAGCCTGAATGAGATGAACCAGGTAAACTGGGAAACACCTTACCGCGGACTGGAGGCTGTATTGACCATCCACAATGTGGCGCTGGGACTCTCCGTATTTTTCCTTTCCCGCGTGCTGGGGGCGCTGTATTTCCTGAATTCGGTCGACAGTGAAGCTGTGGCGGAACGCTCGCGTAAACAGGTTATTTATAACAGCATCCCTTTTTTGGTGTTTTTCCTTTATTTCCTGGTCCGCCTGCTCCTCATGGAAGGGTATGCCTATGAGGCCGGAACAGGGAATATATTCACTGAAAAATTTAAATACCTCAATAACCTCCTGCAGATGCCCCTTGTAGCCGCATTATTGCTGGTTGGTGTCGTTGCTGTATTGTGGGGAATAGGCACGACCGTTTTAAAGCGATCGGGAAAAGGGATCTGGTTCAGCGGGGCCGGAACGGTCCTGACGGTACTTTCATTATTCCTGTTGGCAGGCTTAAACCGGACGGCTTTTTATCCTTCCGTGTTTGACCCGCAGTCATCACTCACGATCGAAAATGCCTCTTCCAGCAAATTTACCTTGGTGGCCATGAGTTATGTTTCCCTGTTTGTGCCGTTCGTGGTGGCCTATATCTGGTGGTTCTGGAAGGCAATGAACAACAAAAAGATCACCGTGGCGGAGATCGATGAAGATTCCCATGCGTATTAATGGACAGATTGTCATCTTTGAGATATCAGAATGAAAACTTAATCATAAAAGAATATGTACTGGACTGCAATCATCTTGTTACTGACGTGGCCGTTGCTTATAGCGATTGCCTGGTTTTTGGTCAGATTCATGGTAAAAAGATACCGGGACCCTTTAAGGAAAGCGGAAAATTAGCTGGAATATCAAATTCATCTCCTGTAAATGATCCCGGATCAATTACAGGAGATTTTTTGCTTAAAGAGCTTATCTCAAGCCCGTTTTGTTAACTTTGTTTACAGAAACGTCAAACCCGCAACGATATGAAGCGATATTTGCTCTCGTTTGTCATTTTAATCGTCCCCTTGATCGCGGTTTCGCAGGTAGATTATGGTTTGAAAGCCGGTTCGGCTTTTTCCTGGTACCGGTCGTCGACTGCCGGCGAATTAATGATGGAATACGAATCCCGTACAGGTGTTCAGGCCGGCGTTTTTGCAGAAGCAAGGCTGAATGCCTGGTTTTCACTTCAGCCGGAGTTGCTGTTCAGTTCCAGGGGAGCAAAATCTGAACTCAATATGACTGTTCCGGTACCCACTTCGACCGGATATACAAATGTAAAGGTAACGCTTAAATCGACGATAGCGCCCTTGTATCTGGATGTCCCTGTTTATTTAAAAGCCGGATTTCCTTCAGTGGGATCGGACCGGTTTACGGTTGGGGTGGGTCCGGTGTTTAGTTACGGTTTGGGTGGAAATGCAAAAATAAAGGTTACGGCGGGGAAGGAATCGTTCACCGAGGAGGTAAAGCTTTTTTCCGGAGACGGTTTTGATTTGGGAGAAATTCATCAGGATTTCAGAATATTGGAACGTTTAGATGTTGCTGCAGCCGGCTTTGCCGCCTATGAGTTCAGTAAAAAGATCATCCTGAGCCTCAATTATCAGTATGGCCTGAAAAACATCAGCGGAGATCCGGAAGAAGAACTCCGGAACCGGTCGGTATCTGTCACCCTGGGATACAAATTTTAAAGTCCGGCATCCTGTGGCCATCGTGATGGATCTCAGGCAACTTCATAAGCAACGTCATTGGGATGGTTTATTTTGAGCGAGCCTTTAAAACTTCAATACCAACAACATTTCCGACCTCATCGTAGTCCACGATGAGACCAAGTTTCTCTTCATTACTTTCAATAACTTATTTTCCTGCGGGTTATTGCCATGAACAGTGAGATCAGGATATAACTGATCATGATCAGCGGGAGGGAATATAATTGTAATGTGATTATTAACGCGACGCAGAGGGCGAGAAATGAGAAACGAACCTGATTTCCCTTCCATTTCAGGTGTTTAACTTTTAAGGAAAACATCGGGATTTCGGAAATCATCAGGCAGGGGAACACGATAATGGCTGCGGCAATGAAATAAGGATTCAGAATGAGGTGATTGAGTGCTGTCGATTTTCCGAAATCGAGGATCAGTGCCAGGGATGCATAGAACATGGCGTTTGCCGGGATAGGCAGGCCAAGGAAGCTTTCACTTTGCCGGGTGTCAATGTTAAATTTGGCCAGTCGAAACGCGCCGGCCACCGGAATCAGAATAACCGCTGACCACAAAATCCACTGAACGGGCGAGGCTTCAATTTCACGAAACGGAAAATAACCTCCGAACACCGCCAGTTCCGTCATACTCATCATGATCGCGGCGGGCGCCACTCCAAACGATACCAGATCGGCAAGCGAATCCAGTTGCTTTCCGATCTCGGAATAGGAATGTACCAGGCGGGCGAACATGCCGTCCATAAAGTCGAATACAGCTGCTGCCAGAATTAAAACGGCAGCCAGCCCCAATTCTCCTTCAATTCCCAGAACTACCGCCAGAACCCCTGAGACCAGGTTCATGGCAGTGATCAAATTCGGTAACCAGAAAAAAAGTCTTTGAAGTTTGTTCATTCAACAACCAATAATCAACAACCAATAATCAATAATCAATAATCAATAATCAATAATCAATCAAGACAGTTCCCCGATAACAGTCTGCGTCCCTTTCACTTTATCTCCAAGTTTGACAAACAACCTGGTATCGGTAGGAAGATACAGATCCACACGGGAGCCAAACCGGATAAATCCCATTTCCATATTCTGAGTCACATGTTGACCCAACTTCAGAAAATTCAGGATCCGGCGGGCAACAGCCCCGGCAACCTGGTTTGTGAGGATCTCCCTGCCGTCAGACAGCTGGATTGCCGTACAAAACCGCTCATTTTCCTCAGCCGACTTGTGTTTAAAGGCTGCATAAAATTCGCCCTTCTTATGTTTCAGGCAGGTGACCGTCCCCGAGACGGGCACCCAGTTAATGTGGACATTGAGCGGCGACATAAAGATAGAAACCTTTAAGGTTTTTGTCTTCAGGTATTCTTTTTCTTCACATTCTTCAATCAGGCAGATGGTCCCGTCGGCCGGCGCCAGTACCAGTTTTTCCTCGGGCGAGATGATCCTGGCCGGATAACGGAAAAACTGAACGACCATGACCAGTAACAGGAGAGTGGCCAGCGTGATGACAATTCCCGCTGCCGGCGTCGTAATGTACAGCCACACCACAAGATTGACTGCAATAATAAAAAGTATGCTGTTCTTGATAATATTTTTTCCCGCCGGATGAAACCTCATTGTTTTGAATTTGGGGCAAAAGTAGTGATTTTAATGTTACGCCGGGATCGGTCAGATGGTTTTATGGTGATCGGATTAAAAAGTTACGGCGTTCAAAAAATCCTTCGGTATCCGTCTTATGTCCTGGCACTTGATACTTGTGTCCGGTTTTGGAATTGGTTTTATCGGAGTTTGGGGTTTTCGTTGTTTTAAGGGACAACGAATTCGACATAACAAACAAAAACGGGAATGGCAAAGAAAAGAGAATCGAAACGGTCGAGCAGTCCGCCATGCCCCGGAATGATCCGACCACTGTCCTTCAATCCAAACTGGCGTTTTAGTAAGGATTCGGACAGGTCGCCGAAGGTGGAAATAAGAATAACCAGTAACGCCAGGACCAGCCAATGGATCAGAGGAATCTCACGGATCTGCTTTGAAATAAAAAAGGCAGCGGCAAAAGCAACCAGCATCCCGCCGATCGCTCCTTCCCATGATTTTTTGGGTGAGATCCGCTCGAAGAGCCGGTGTTTACCCAGGCTTACCCCAAAAAGATAAGCGCCGGAATCATAGACCCAGATCAGCACGAGCAGGGCGATCATAAGATTGGGTGAGTAACTGCCATTACCCGGAAATACAATAAAATTGGCAAGGCTTAGCGGGACAGCCACATAAACAACTCCAAGCATACCCGTGGCAATGTTCTCCAGCGGGTGTTCCGATTTTCTGTACAGCTCGGCAATGAAGAACGATAGTAATAAAGGGAAAAAGATGAAACAGGTGGTAGCAGGAACTTTTCCTGAAGCGACCATAAAGGAGATCCCAAAAAGGAGGATTCCTGTGAGCATGCCGGCTGTTTTACGGGGACGGATGCCTGTTCCCTTGGTCAGGTTGTAGAATTCGGCCAGTCCTTCGGTCAAAACCAGAAGAAAAAAGAGCGCAAATCCATATTCCCCTGATAACAAACTCCCGAGTGCAATTCCTACAAAAAGAGCACCGGCCAGCGACCGGATGATCAGGTTTTTCAACGCTTCAGGTTTTTTATGATTTCCAAAGCAGTCGCTTCGTCCTTTTCGTGAACATAAATCTCAATTTCCCCGATAGTGGGGAACATGGAGTCATGCTGATCCAGTACTACACATCGGATGCCGTTTTCATCCAGAATGTCATGGGCAATGTCGGCCTCATAAGGGTCGGATGTCGTAAAAATTTTTATAAAATCTTTTTCCATGTTGTCGGACTAAAAAGGTTCATCACATAAAACGACGATCAATTTCCGGGGACCATGCATCCCTTTCACCAGTGTTTTTTCGATATCGGCCGTCCGGCTTGCCCCTGTGATATTGGTAATCATGGAAGGAAGCCGGTTTTTGTATTTATCCTGCAACAGACGCAGTGCCTCGTCGAGATACCAGACCAGCTGGCCCATATGGGCAATAACGATGTGGGTTTCAGAAAAAACATGCAGCCGCCGTCCTGACGCTCCTCCCGAGCTGACCATGACAGAGCCCAGGTGAGCCACTAAAAATTCACAAGGGGTGATACCTGTCTGGAGACTGTTAAAATCTTCCGGCGCTTCACGGTATTCCACTTTCCCTTTCAATGCCTGCTGAAGTGTTTTGTCCAGGCAAAAAACCGGCTCCCACTGTGCTTCTTCCGCCATTTGCCTGATCAGATCGATCGCTGAACTGAGATCCTTAACCCGGTGTACGATCCCTGACAGTTGTTCAAGTTTTTCCTGAAAGCTGCCGGCCATATCCTTATCCGGCTCCACGTAAATCAGAGCGTCCATATCCGGTGGCTCCGGTTCCGTGACCTTTCTCCGGTCACGTGCATCTTTCAGACGAAGAAGGATATTTTCTCTCGATGACGGCATCGTTATTTATTTTATTCCAGTTTGGTTTTTTCAGGTTCCACTTCATTTTTCTGATCGTTATTTTCGGTGAGGTTTTCATGTGCCCAAGGCCGTTTACCGAAAATTTCTTCGAGGTCTTCGCCAAAGATCACTTCCCGCTCAAGCAACCTGGAAGCCAGTTTTTGATGACCCTCTTTGTGCTCTTTCAGAATCTGAAGTGCCCGTTCATATTGAGATTCGATCAGCGCTTTTGCTTCTTCGTCGATCAGTTCGGCGGTCTTTTCGCTGTACGGTTTTGTGAATCCGTAGTCATTTTGTCCGGTTGAGTCATAAAAACTCACATTTCCGACTTTATCGCTCATCCCAAAAATACTGATCATGGCATAAGCTTGTTTGGTGATCTTTTCCAGATCGTTTTGCGCTCCCGACGAAATAGAACAAAAGACCAGTTGTTCGGCTGCCCGTCCACCCAGGGCCGAGCACATTTCGTCGAGCAACTGTTCTTTTGTTGTAATGGACCTTTCTTCAGGGAGGTACCAGGCGGCGCCCAGTGCTTTTCCCCTGGGGACAATCGTCACTTTAACCAGCGGGTGAGCATGTTCCAGCAGCCAGCTGATCGTGGCATGGCCCGCTTCGTGATAGGCAATCCGCTTTTTTTCTTCTTTCGAGATAATCTTGTTTTTCTTTTCAAGGCCTCCCACAATCCGGTCTACAGCATCGAGAAAGTCCTGTTTAGTTACCTTTTCCCGGTTCCGGCGGGCGGCGATCAGCGCAGATTCATTACACACATTCGCGATGTCGGCGCCTGAAAAGCCGGGGGTCTGTTTGGCGAGGAAATTCACTTCCACATCTTCGGACAGTTTGATCGGACGAAGATGTACCTGGAATATCTCCCGGCGTTCGTTCAAATCGGGGAGTTCTACATGGATCTGACGGTCAAAACGCCCGGCCCGCATCAAGGCACGGTCAAGGATATCTGCCCGGTTGGTCGCAGCCAGGATGATCACCCCGGAGTTCGTGTCAAAACCGTCCATTTCGGTAAGCAACTGGTTCAGCGTGTTTTCGCGTTCATCGTTCGACCCGAAATTGGGATTTCTGCCTCTGGCCCGGCCAATAGCATCGATCTCATCAATAAACACGATACAGGGCGCTTTTTCCTTTGCTTGTTTAAAAAGGTCGCGGACGCGGGAGGCGCCTACCCCGACAAACATCTCGACGAAATCGGAACCCGACATGGAGAAGAAAGGCACATTGGCCTCCCCGGCCACCGCTTTGGCCAGCAACGTCTTGCCTGTTCCCGGAGGACCTACCAGCAAGGCGCCTTTAGGGATTTTACCACCAAGCTTGGTGTATTTCGAAGGGTTTTTGAGGAATTCAACAATTTCTTCCACTTCCTGCTTGGCTTCGGCCAGGCCTGCCACATCTTTAAAAGTGATGCTGACCCTCGAATCTTTATCGAATATCTTGGCCTGTGATTTACCGACGCTGAAAATATTACCGGCGCCTCCGCCGCCGCCCGCGCCTTTGCTCATCCTCCTGAAAATCCACCACCAAATACCGATGATGATCAAAAAGGGCAGGATCCAGCCGATGATCTCACCAAAGTAATTGTGTACCGTCTTGTATTCGACGGTTATTTTGTCTTCGTTTCTGAAATCGGCTTGTGCGTTGGCCAGATTTTCCTCAAAGGTCTCTACCGACCCGATCGTAAAGAAATAGTGCGGGCCGTACCGGGACGGCGGATTAATCCCTTTCGTCAGCTTATCTTCATAGTCTTCATAACTGTCGTCCTTCAGGTATATTTGCGCTTCTTCCCGGTTTATCACGACGATTTTTTCGATATCGTGCTTCGCCAGCATGGTATTTTTTACCTCCTGCCAGTTCGTTTCGACCGGTCCCCCGCCAAAGCTGAAGTACTGGATAACCAGGAAGATGATGATCGCAATTCCGTAAATCCAGTAGGGATTCAGTTTCGGAGGTTTTCCTGCCGACTTGAAATTGCCGATATTGGGACGCTGCTTATTCTTATTATTTGTCTTACTGTTGTTCGCCATTTATCTGATCTGTTTTTCGGTATTAATTTCCTCTACTTTTGCGTCAGCCCAAAGATTTTCAATGTCATAAAAATTGCGCGCTTCGTGTTGGAACACATGAACCATAATATCTGCATAATCCAGCAGGACCCAGATCGCATTTTTATATCCATCCTTGTGCCAGGCTCTTTCTCCGGATAATTCTTCCACTGTATCTTCAACGGAATGCGCGATTGCATCAACCTGCGTGGTTGAATTGCCGTGACAGATAATGAAGTAATTGCACTCGGAGTGATTTATTTTTGTTAAATCTATTTTGACGATATTTAATCCTTTTTTACGTTCGATACCTTCAATAATGGCATTTAATAATTGTTCCGTATCTTTTTGCTGTTGTGTTTTACTCATACATTGTTTTTAGAAAATACAAAGATAAATTTTTTAGTTTATTTTAAAGAGCAAAATGTATAAGGGTAATAACCTGAAAATTAAAAAAATAGTTTAATTCGCATTGTTAAAAAAATAAAATTCATGATTCAGCACATTGGCCATACTATTGTTTATATCAGATCGACAGAAAGTACCAATAACTATGCCATCAATCAATTCGCTGTGAATGAGGTGGAAGAAGGGACTGTCTTTTTGGCACACGACCAGACTGCGGGCAGGGGCCAGATCAATAACCGCTGGGAGAGCGAGGCAGGGAAGAATCTGACGTTTTCCATTCTGATCAGGCCGGAATTCCTTGAAATTCAAAAACAGTTTATGCTTTCCAAGATCGTTTGCCTGGGACTGGTCAGCTTCTTAAACCGGTATACAGGAGGCGTGAAAATCAAGTGGCCGAACGACATTTATGTCGGAGACAGTAAGATTTGCGGTATCCTGATCGAAAACGCAGTGATGAGCGGCATGATCAACCAGTCGGTAATGGGTATTGGCCTGAATATCAATCAGACCATCTTTCGCTCGTCTGCCCCTAAACCGGTCTCCTTAAAGATGATCACAGGAACGGATTACGATTTGGACCTTCTGATTAAGGAATTGTTAAATGAGATCGATCTGTTTTATCTGAAGTTGAAGAAGGGCTGTTACGCGGATCTGGATCAGGCGTTTCACGGAAACCTTTACCGGCTCAACGAGTGGTACGCCTACCGGGACGAAGCTCATCAATACACCGGGATGATCACCGGCGTCAATCCGATCGGACAGCTTCGCATCCGTGAAAAAGACGGGCCGGTGCATGAGTACCATTTTAAAGAGGTGGAATACCTGTGATGATGAATCAATTCAGTAATTGGAACTAAATGACATTTGCAGAGAAAATAATTCAGTTTAACCGGAACCTGAAGTTTGAACAACCTCTTCCTCCGGGTATCCGGGTGATGAATCCTTATGCTGAAAATCCGCAGGCACTGGAAGTGTCGTCGCTTTTTTACCGGAGATTTTATGACGACGATCATCCCCGGAGGCTGATCCTGGGGATCAATCCCGGACGCTTTGGGGCCGGTGTAACGGGTGTACCGTTCACGGATACGCAACGATTAAAGGAATACTGCGGACTTGAGATCAGGAATGTTGAAACCCGGGAGCTTTCATCCGTTTTCGTGTATGAAATGATCAATGCTTATGGCGGAACTGAAAAGTTTTACGGTGATTTTTTTATCAGTGCCGTCAGTCCGCTTGGTTTTGTCAGGGCAAACGGGAAAGGAGGGGAGATCAATTATAACTATTACGACAGCCGCGATTTGCTGGAGGCTGTTGAACCGTTTATCATTCAGTCGATCGAAGAGCAACTGACGTTTGGGATCAAAACGGATACCTGCTATTGTCTGGGGAACAACAAGAACTACAAATATCTTCTTTCGCTGAACAGGACAAAGAACTACTTTGAGCAGGTCATCCCGCTCGAACATCCCCGGTACATTATGCAGTACAAGCTGAAACAAAAGTATGAGTATATCCGGAAGTTTACAGAGCGATTACAACGGTGAATTAAAACAGGGTTTGCACGGCAATGGGTTTTTACGAGTCAAATCATCTTGAAATGCAGAAAGTCTTAAAACCAATTTACTGGTATCACAGAATACGATAAACAATCCAAATCACAATTTTTGGGTACGTGAAAAGAGTCAGTCTTCTTCCGAGGTCGATCTGGTTATCACCGATGAAGGTAAGCTTATTTCCATAGAGATCAAATCGGGCAAGACAGGTACCTTAAAATCTCTGCATCAGTTTACGGAGCAGGCAGATCACCCCTATACGATCAGATTGTGTGTGGGGGAATTCAGTATTGAAAAAGCAAAAACAGCAGCCGGGAAACCTTTTCTGCTGATGAATCTGCCGTACTATTCAGGTACAAAGATCCCGGAGTACATTGCTCATTTCGTCAATGATTATTCGTTGTAAGATTCAAGCCGGTGGCGGATTTCCTCTTTGATACGCTTCCCGATATCGGACGGGGCGGGGGCTTCAAGAGGCGAAAATGCGACAATACCGGTAGCCGGGCTATAATTCGAAAATCCGTAACCGCTTTGCTGCGGGCCAACATGCTCCTTCCATTCACTCCAGTGCAGGTTTTCCAGCAGAGATTGAGGGATCTCCCCGGTCAGCCGGTTCTGCGACAGCCACAACGCCACCAGTTGGGGCAATGTTCCCAGGTCTGCGGGTAGGGTCCCTGTCAGGTCATTTTGGTGCAAGGCCAGCGATTCAAGGAGCGTGAATGCGGAGAGGTAAGCCGGAATACCTCCGGAGATTTTGTTTCCATAGAGGTGCAGTGCTTTTATGTGGGTTAAAACTGACCAGCTGTCCGGAATGCTCCCCGTAAATGTATTCAAACTGACATCGATATAGATCAGTTTTGGATAGTTCGACCACGAAGACGGAATAATCCCCTGTATGTTGTTCTCATGGAACGAAAGGTATTCCAAATCCTCCATGGCTGTTGACATCTGGGGCAGGCTGGTAAATTTGTTCATACTAAGGTCGCAGACCAACAGTTTTGACGAGTTCAACTCTGGGATACTGCCCGACAAGTCATTACCCGATAAATCCAGATATCTGAGAGGCCACGTACCCATCCCGGCCGGCAGGCTGCCCAGCAGCCCGTTCCCGCTCAGGTCGCAGTATTGAAGCCCTGTTAACCGCCCCATGCTTTCGGGGACCTGGCCGGTCATATTACAGGAAGGCAGGTCCAACCGGGTTACGCGTCCGCCTGCAACTTCAACACCCTGCCAGGAACGCAGGGATCCGGATAACCATCCCCCGGTTTTAGTCCAGTTTTGGCCGCCGGTCGCCTGGTATAGCCCGACCAGGGAAAGGCTGTCGCTTTGCAGTGCTGTTACCGGGGATTGCCGCACGGTCACCTCTGTCAAAATATCTTCTTCTGCTACCGAGCAGACTATCGTTGCGGTGCGGGATACATCCAGACAGGGGCCGGCCTGGATTTTCACATCACCGGTCCCCTGTCTGGTGACCGAAAGCCAGCTTACGGTAGATTTCGCGCTCCAGTAATCGGCATTTGTGGTGACCGTGAAGGTCGCTTCCCCGCCTAATGGTGGCAGATCCAGGCTCTGGATATTCACCGTCATGGTTATTTCGTCATCACCACAGCCGGCAAACAGGATGCATAACATGATGTACAGGTATGTTTTGGTATTCCGGCCTGTAAAATGGCGGAACGGTATCGGGTTTTCTATCTGATTGCGGTTCATAATCGTGATTGTTACAGAGTGACTGTTTGATTACCTTAATTCGACGCTTCATTGACCGGGTGGGCGGGCTTGTAATAGATCCCGTCGCTGAGTACTTCCGTTTCCCCTTTGCTGTTTT
>CAZOYZ010000007.1:0-10461 GCA_964584045.1 uncultured Prolixibacteraceae bacterium
AATTCCGGTCGGATGGATATAAATAGGCATCACATCCGTCGTTATTATGAATAACCGGACGGCCCTTGTTGAGAAATTCCTGCCTGATCTCACGATATTTTTCTATATCAGATATTGATTCATCTTCCTTTTCTTCGGGAGCACAGGAAAAAATCCCAAAAACCAGAACCAGTCTCAGTAGTCCGGCAATACTTTTTTCCAATTCCATAATCTGATATTTTTATGGTTTTAGAACATCCTTTAGCCAGGGAACAACAACATCTGCCTTAAAATAGTGATTAGGACCATCGATATTATAATACTCCCAAAATTCTTTATGATCCAGCCCTTCAGGAATAGTCTCATAATCATGCTTCCGATTCCTGTAATCTTTGTACATTGGATAATGATAAACAGCTAAATTAGCATCAGCACCCATAATATGGTATGCTCTTTTTATAAGTTCTATATCCGAGAGAGTAGCCCCTTCACTAAAAATAACCGGACGGGGGGATAAGCTGGCAAGTATGTCAGGATAGTCAAACCATTTCCACATCCCGGGAACAGAGTGTCCCAACCAGCTTGATTCAGGCCGGCGTCCAATGCTGTCAGGCCTGGTCCTTACCTTTGCATAGTCAATAAGACGGGTAATACATTGATTATATACGACCGCGTATACGTCCTGATTAAGCACAGCCAGATACATGGCAGCAACTGTCCCAAGTGAATGGCCACTTAGAACGATACGTTCCGGATCAATAAAACCTAAAGTGCGTAACCACTTAAGAAGCTGATGACTCTGAAAAGCAGAAAATCCCATGTAATGCCAATCCATATCAATCAAATACCGGGTAAATGTCGCTCGATCATATATTATTTTACCGGTATATTTTTCAAGATCTGAAGTCTCTGCAATTCCAGGGTTATCAACTGCGACAGCAATGATTCCCTCCTGAGCATAAAACTTTGCCATCTTGTTCTCATCATTAAATTTGCTAGTCGCAAACACAGGATCCAGTTCTTCCTCACCTGCTAATTGCTCTTTGCTGTGGTTGGATCCGGGTAAACACAGAGCGACCGGAGCCGGGTTTTCGGCAGAAACACCGTCAGGTATCAGCATCAAAAAAGGAACAACACTTCCCGACTGTGGGTAGAACTCCCATTTCTCGACTCTGTATCCCTCTCGCTTTACGCTACTTAGAAACTTTGGGAGTGGTTGAGGTGTAACATCGGGAAATTTCATCAATTCCTGCATCTTTTCTCTGACCTTTTTTTGCCACTCCAAAAACTCCTGCTTTGAAAATTGCGGATTAAACGCTAATTGCGGTTGTTGATTGCGTATTAAATACTGTACAAAGCCACGTGTGCTGACATACCGCCCGTCAGCTCTGTCTGATGTAATTATTTTATAGTCGTCAGGCTCAAATGGCTTCGCAACAAGGTTTTTATGATCCTGCACGCCGTCAAAATTGCTATTGTGGAAGACCGGAAGCGGCTTGTTCAGACATTTCGCACTGATTTCTCCGTATTTTCCGACCGAATTCATCGAATTGTTGCTATTCTGATCGTTTTTGCAGTAAGACTGATTCATATAACATGAAAATAGCAGAACCAATCCCGGCAAAATTAGTTTCATCATCATATGCTTGTCAAATTACCCAAATATCACCTTCATGCTCAATTCACTATCTTTTAGTCAGTTTTGCTCCTGCACATGGAGTTACCGGATCACCGGTTCCGTGAAAAATAATCGCCGGAGGAATCCCCCTTTTTACGTGGTACAGAGGAGACAGTTCCCGCCGGCGATCTCAAATTTTCATGACGCCGTCACATCCGCTGACTCTTTGAAATTCGTCTCAGAGAGAACGAGTATTCGTTTTCTCTGAGACGTTTGTCTGGATTTATTCCCAACCGGGGTTTTGACCAAGATTGGGATTCTGTGAGCGGGCACTCACCGGAATAGGCCACAAATAATGTTTGTTCTCGAATACCGGGTTTTCAAAGTCTCCTCCTTTGTTCGGACAGATATATACCGTTCCTGTTCCCGGAAACACCTCAGACTTTAAGGTACAGGATCCTTTCGGATCAATTCTGGTCCGGTTTGCTTCGTCCCAACGGACGCCATAATCTTTTCTGGTCATTATTTTTTCTCCCAGTTTCCACCTTCTGATATCATCATACCGGAAACCTTCGGCGAACAATTCAACCCTTCTTTCGCGGCGAATCTCCACGATCAGCGGAGTAACGCCCCAATCCGTATATCTTGGGTCGATCGGCACGTTATCGATATCCAGGTGCACCATTCCCACCCGATCGCGAAGCTTGTTAATACTGATATCAAGATCGGCCTGGGTGATTGTTCCCAATTCTGCCTTGGCTTCGGCATAATTCAGCAAAGCTTCTCCAAATCTCAGGATAATGCAAGGATAATACCCATTATGATTCAGCAAATTCATTTCATTATTAACATGCTTCACCTGGTGATATCCGGTCATTGTACCGGAACTGATCATTCCGATTAACTGAGGGACAGTAGTACCGTTTTTGTCATAGTCCATATAATGATAGTATCCGGCATCCGCGGGATGCAGGACGGTCTGTCTCAACCGGGGATCCCTGTTCACAAAGATGTCTTCGTAAACGGCATCACCCTGATACAATGACGAGAGCGTAATGGGCAACCCGTCCGTACACAGGTAATCTTCCACTGCGCTTTTGCTTGCACACGACATATAGTAATAGATCTGCCATGAAGTCTGGACCACTCCGGTAGCATATCTTCTCCAATACATCACTTCATTCACCCCTGTCAGATCAGCTTTCTGGAAAATGGCATTATAATCATGGGCAGGATCTCCTTTCGTATACAATTTATAAGGTCCGTTATCCATTAATTCTTTCGCAGCGGCGGCAGCAGCTTCCAGCCACTTGTTCGCCTCATTACCCCCGTGATACTTCCTCCAGGTCCCTTCGAACAAACAAATACGCGACTTGATGAGCAAAGCGCACCAACGGTTAAGCCTCCCCGGCGCATTACCATCGCCCCAGTTATTCGGGAGATATGTACATGCATAATCCAGATCGGCGAGCACATTGGTCATGACCGTCTCGCGTGGAGTACGTGGCGCGAATAATTCTTCCGAATCAATATTCAATTCTTTATCAAGCCAGGGATAATCGCCATACAGGGAAACCTTGTCGGCCACGACCCATGCCCTGAATAACCGGGCCTCTGCTTTGTACCGGTCAATGATCGTCTGACCGATCTCTGCCCTGTCGTAATTGGCCAATCCAATGTTAATCGCCCGTACAAACTGGAAACAAGTATTGTTCCAGCCAAACGGCATGGGGTTAGAGTCAGGGATGATTTGTCCTGCTCTTGTTCTTACATGATTCCCATTGAATGACAAAGACCGGACATCGTTATCGGTTATACCGTCCAATGAATATTGTCCATCCCGCGTTGCCCCTTCGTGATTGCCGTTTAACAACCGCATGCCATTCGACTTGGCATAGTCATAGAGCTTATTGTTATATATTTTAAGGTCATTCTCACTGTTCCAGAAAGTCTCGCTCGAAATGTCGGTTAACGGATATTTTTCCAGGGAATCATCATTACAACCCATCAAAAAAGTTGTAAGGATCACTAAATATGTTATTCTATTTTTCATGGTCCTATGTATTTAATTTGCTTACAATGTAACTTTTAACCCGATCGTAAACGACCTTTGAAACCAATACCTCCCTTGTAAGTCACTCGGTTGTTCAGGATCAAGGGTTTTATATACCCCTGATGCTTCCCAAAGGTTCGTGCCATTGAAATAGACCTGTGCATGGCTGACAAATTTCACCGGGATATCATAGCTTAAAGTCACGTTTTTCAACCTGATGTAAGCGGCATTCTGTAAATAACGGGACTGCGTCGCGGTATTTTTACCGTCAGAATACGCGTATTGCAATAACGGGAAATACGCACCGGGGTTCTCCGGCGTCCATGAATCGTCAATCCACCATTGTTCAATCGACAGGGTTTTGAAGGGGAAAAACCTTACGAAACTAGAGGTAGACGGATACCAGTCCTTTTTTAAGATCCCCTGTGCAAAAATATCAAGAGCAAAATTCTTATACTTGATACCCGGGTTGATGCCGAACGTATAGCGGGGCGTCGAGTTCCCGATTCTTGTTAAGTCGCCCGGATCATCCAGAGTTCTGGAGCCGGTGGTAATTTCGTTGTCGCTGTCATCGAGGTTCGCATAGTGCACATCCCCTAACTTCCATTTCGTACCAATTCTGGATTGATCGGCTGCATTGGCCAGCTCTTCTTCCGTCTGGAACAAACCAACCGTTTTATAACCCCATATCTCACCGACTTTCTTCCCGACATAATAATTATCAAAAGCCCCGGTGGGATTTTCATATTTGGTAATCTCAGTTTGATAATCGGACAGAGAGAGATTAATGCGGTAAGACCAATCCTTCCCTATTTTATCATGCCATGTCACCGCGAGTTCCCAGCCTGTATTTTTCAGGTCGGCAGCATTTTCGCTGGGAGCGTCGGCTCCCAGCGTGCCAGGATATGCTTTTTCCATCAACATGTCCTTCGTGTCCCTGATAAAATAATCAAACCCCATATCCAATCTTTTGTTGAATAACGTGACATCAACGCCCACATTCTTGCTGACCACGGTTTCCCAGGTCAAACTATTGCTGACCAAACTTCCCGGCGCGATCGTATTGGTAAGGGTTCCGCCTCCGTCGAGCAGGAAAGTTGAAGTTCCCGGACTCATGGATGAAATATACGGGTAATACGAACCGACACTCTGATTACCCAACTGACCATACGAAGCCCTGATTTTCAAATTATCGAGCCAGTTTTTCGTACTGTTCATAAACGATTCTTCAGACAGCCTCCAACCCACGGAAAATGAGGGGAAAAACCCGAATCGGCTCTTCTTTGGGAAACGGGAAGTTCCGTCGTAACGCCCGTTGGCTTCAAAAAGATATCTGTCTTTGTACGAATAATTTAACCGGTAGAATAACCCCCGAAGCATAATTTCATTTTTCGCGTCGGAATTTGTTTTGATGCCGGTTGTAGCCGACAATGCGTTAATATCGGGATTGATGAGTTGCGTCGAACGGGTTGTCACGCGGTGCGTTTTCCCGTATTCCTGATTAAATCCTACCAGTGCCTTTGCATAATGATCACCGATTCCTTCCATCGTGTATTCAGCAAATGCGTTGAAAACGTAATAGGTATTCTTGTCAAACCGGCTTTGTATCCAATCGTTGGCTGTTTGGCCGTTATAGACAATGGTACTGAGGTCATTCAACGCGAAACCGGTACTCCCCTTAAGGACATCGACTTTTGACGCGACCAGTTCTTCGTCAGACCAATAATACCGATATGAAAAATCCCCTTTTATTTTCAGTCCTTTCAATGGCGTAATGGTCACCCCCTGGGTTAACCAGATATCATTTTCAGTCTGGGTGTCCCTTCCTCCTTTTTTCAGAAGAGGCAAAGGATTCTGATTGTCTGCATACATGCCTATTAAATGTTCGTACTGTTCCCTGTCGCCTGGTTCTTTATAATAGCTTAGGTCGGGAAATTCAACAGGCATGTAAACATGTCTGGTAATAGAATTGCGGTACCAACGGGCTTCATATTGATGAGGAACACTATTTACCACGGAAGCAAATGATATTTTCTCTTCCAGCGAAAGCCAGTCATAAACCTGGAAATCAATTTTAGACAAGACGTTGTATCTTTTGTAATCTTCATTTCCGTATTTGAAAAACCCTTCTTTGTCGATCACTCCTAATGAAACATAGTAAGACGCCTTCTCGCTGGCTCCGTTAATACTGAAATCATATTGTTGCTGAGGTGCAAAATCCCTGAACACAATATCTTTCATATAGTAATTTCGTAACGGGTAAAGGGTATTACTATAATACATCCAGGCATCGTCTTCCGTCGGATTATCCATTTCCTCATAGGCCAGAGCAGCTTCAATTACCGGTTCGGGTAATATATTTGTTCCGCGGGTTATCTTAAAGGCATCGTTCCAAGCTCTGCGTGCTGTACCACCTCCCTTTAATGGCTGGTAACTTGGGAAAATGGCTTTTTGTACGGTCGTCTGGGCGGAAATATTGATATTGGTTTTGCCGGTTACACCCTTTTTAGTTTCCACCAGGATCACGCCGAAAGCAGCCCTTGCACCGTAAATCGCCGCAGACGACGCATCCTTGAGTACGGAAACTGATTTGATGTCACTGGGATTAACCTTCTCCACGTCCATGGGGATCCCATCCACCAGAATCAAAGGCTCTCCTCCGTTGATAGATTCAAAACCCCGGATGTTAAAATCGGCAGCTTCGTTCGGGTCACCCGAATTGTAGGTAATATTCAGGCCGGGGATCACACCCTGGAGCCCCTGCCCGACAGACGTAATCGTCCGGTTCTCCAGTCTTTCGGAACTGGCCACGCCCACAGCGCCGGTCAGATTCACTTTCTTTTGGGTGCCATACCCTACCGCTACCACTTCTTCAATGCCAATGGCATCTTCTTCCATTTCAACATTAACAACAGATTTGCTGCCTACCGCAATTTCCTGCGTTTTCATGCCCACGAAGGAGAATAATAAGATCGCGTCGGGGCGGACGTTGGTGATTGAATAACCTCCGTCGATCGATGTAACCGTTCCCTGTGTAGTCCCTTTGATCACTACCGAGACCCCGGGAAGCGGTATGCCGCCGGAATCAGTTACTTTCCCTGAAACGGACTTTTGCCCCTGAACAACAGAATTGCCGGAATAGTTCCGGTTTTTCAGAATAATCTGACGATCGGTAATCTCATACTGGATCCCTGTGTTTTGAAAGATCTGGTCCAGAAGATGATTGATCGTCTCGTCTGAAATATCGACCGAAACCTTTCTGTCCAGATTAACTTCATCATTATAAAAAAAACGAAATTTGGTCTGGTCTTCAATTCGGCTTAATAAATCCTCGATCCGGACGTTTTCCATCTTCAACGTCAGCTTCATGGTTTGAGAATAAGAATCAGCAGCAATACCGTTCAACAAAGCCGTCAACAAGAATAGTAAAGTTAGTCTCATCTTTCTCAAAATTTGATAAATACCTGGCATAAAGCCATCGTAACCTCGATTTTTTTTCATAGATTCGCACTTTGATTTAATTAATATTTGTCGTTAAATCAAGATCTTAAAGGCAGAATGGGCTAGATTCTGCCTTTTTTCCTGACTATTTCATTTTTTGTTTGTTTGCATAAGTCGTATCTTTAATTGTTTCTGTTTACCATTATAGGTGTACTGAATGGGCTTGGTCTTGTTGATGTATTCGATCACATCCAGTAAACTTTCATGTTCAATGTTGCCTGTAAAACGGATATTTTCAAGCAACGGGTCTTCCAGTTCGATATTGACGTCAAAATGACGCTCCAGTCTACGAACGACATCTTTTAACGGCTCCTTCCTGAAAATAAGCACGCCATCCTTCCAGGACGTATACTGAACGGTCTTCACCTCGTTCACCCGGATCCCGTTATCTTCTGAAAAAGAGAGCTGCTGACCGGGAGAAAGCAATACCTGCCGCTGACCGGAACGATCGGTGTACCTGATGCTTCCTTCGACCAATGTGGCCTGAAATTCGCCGCTGTCGTAAGCATGAACATTGAAAGAGGTTCCAAGAACGGTTATCTCTCCGTATTTTGTCGACACCACGAAGGGTCTCTGATCTTTTTGTATCCGAAAATATGCTTCGCCGTCCAGGACCACCTGACGTCTCCTGTCCCTGATATTGGTTGAAAAAGACAGCCGGGTATCTGAATTGATCCAGGCATGGGAACCATCGGGTAAATTGACTTCGGTAAGCTGGCCGGGAGGCACGACGATTTCAGCTAGTCCGGGTTCGCCCGAAAAATACCGGTTGAAAAGAATACCTGCCCCAAAGACAAGCAGGACGATCGCTGCATATTTCAGGAAAGAATAAAGACGCACCGTAACAGGCCTTTGGCTTCTGATCTTTGCCTGCTGAAACAGATAGGCTTTCCTGACTTTTTCCTCAGACATCCCAACCTGATGAGAAGATAAAGCCCAGGCATTTTTTAAAGACTTGTACTCTTTATAAAGGACATGATCATTCCTGATCCGGGACAGAAGATCTTTTTTCTGATCTTCACTCACATCTCCGGTGATGACTGCTATGATTTCTTCTGGGCTCATTCATCCGTATTAACTACCTTTATAATCCCAAAAAATCACTTTACCCCACGTGACCAGGCAATTTTTTTTTTTAACGAACCATGGGGACCACAGTTTTCGTCCGGGAGGATGTTTATTTTGTCGGATCCCATTTCGTTGAAAACGTCTGTGCCTGATTGATCAGCGTCGGGAAACCGAAAAATGATCAACAAACAAATAAATAGGCGACAATCGGAAGGTAATCCCTTAAGGTGTTCCTGAAGGTCTTTAACGCTTTGGTCATTTGGTTTTCCACCGCTTTCACCGATATTTCAAGTTCGTCGGCAATTTCCGTGTTTTTCTTATGCTCGAAGCGGCTCATTTCGAATATCTTTCTGCACTGCGGAGGCAACCCCTCCAGTGTGTCGGTGATGATCTGTTCAATTTCCCTGAAAATAAGTTCGGAAGTGTCCACTTTGGCCAGGGCCTCCATGTTCATCTCTAGTTCCAGTTCGTTCAGATGAGAGAAAAAGAGCCCCTTTTTACGTTTGCCGTCTCTTATTTTTTTTAAGCATGCATTACGGGCCACGGTATACAGCCAGGCATTGATATGGGTATCCGCCTTCAGATCATTCCGTTTATTCCAAAGGGTCAGAAACGTATCCTGAACCACATCTTCGGCCAGATCATCGCCTGGAATATACGCGCGAATAAAGTGGTAAATCCGCGGATAGAAGAAATGAAAGATGAATTTGAATGCCTGTTCATCTCCGTTTATTAACCGGGTCACTATTTCGCGGCTAAACTCAGGCATAAGGAAGCAATTAGCTTTCCGGCAAAACTAGACATTTTTAGTGAATTTTTATTAGTGAAAACCTCAAGCTTTCCATTTTCGGAAGATCTGAGATTAAAGGTGAAGTGTTTCGATAAGTATTGTCACCTATTAACCGTTTGAATATTAAATATCAAGCCTTAAACGCATATAATTTTTGCGGATTGGTAAAAAACATGTTCTCAAAATACCTGTCCAGTCCCCGTTTTTGAAGTTCCTTTCTGAATTCAGTCAGCAAATAGGTCAACCCGGGTTTCCCGCCGTACGATTTCCAGTAGGTATTTTTGGCCATGTCCATACCGGCTACGATCCGGTCGCCATAAGCAGGCAACATATTTTCGAGCAGCCGGTAAGTCCAGTCATCTCCTTTTGTCATAAGCCGGAAATGACTGTCATACTCCACGTAAACGCCGGTCTGCATCAGGTCCCGGTGAAAAGCAAGGTCTTTTTGCTTATCGACATGCGAAATAACGACATGACTAAGGTCGGCTCCCAGTTTTTCAAACAGTTCCACCTGTTCCATGGCCAGGTTTCCGCCGTTGGTATGCGTTAAAATAGGCGCCCCGGTCTCAAGATGGGCATTAACCACTGCTTCAAATATTTTGTGCTGGTGTTCTGTAATTTTCCCGTCACCGGTTGCCAGTTTGATCAGGCCTGCCTGATGCGGGCTTCGTTTTATGACCGGGCTATTATAGTCATACTCATCAACCCCTTCTGTGATATCGCTGACAAGCAGCTCCGTTAGCTGGTCAACCGGCAACAGGTAACGCCAGTGGTTGGGCGGGTAATAGATTTCGAGGTGAATACCGGTCGGGACAATGATGTTCACCTTCGAATTCCGGGAAACTTCGGCCAGTTTGAGAACATTCCGGCCGCAGGCGGCGGGCATGGTATCCACCACGGTACGGCCGCCAAACTGATAAAATTCTTTCAGCTCTGCGCTGATCCGGGCGGCATCATTGAGGATAAACGCCGGATTGGCCAGTGTAGGAAAACTTTCCTCGATGACGATATGCTCGTGGGAATAGGTCAGTCCCATTTCTCCTGGAGAAATATCGCCCAATACTGTTCTGACAAATGGCTTATTCATACTGGATTAGTATGATTGATTATGATTAAAGCGGATGACAATGGGAAATCGAAATCCGGACACCGGAGGCCGGAGACCGGAGGAATCCAGACTCACTACTCGCTACTCGTGACTCACGACTTTCATTTATTCTTCCATCCTCCGCGACTGATATCAGCAACCGCATCGGGCACTTCAAGGATTTGCCCAAGCCTGAGCAGTTCGTTCCGCAGCAACGAGACACTGATCTCATTGGCACCGCAGTCGCTTTTCAATGACTGGACAGCAGCAAGTCCGGCTGCCTGTCCCATGCTCATGGTCTGTGCCATGGACCGGCACGAAGCATGGGCATCGTGTGTGGCCGAGAAACAACGGCCAACCACCCA
>CAZOYZ010000007.1:10561-15897 GCA_964584045.1 uncultured Prolixibacteraceae bacterium
CTGCTCTCTGAAAAACCGTTCATATTCAAAAGACTGCTTTCTTCCCTCGATCTCGGCTTTTGTCAACTCATCAGCCTTCAGGGGACTAAGGCCGGCCACTTTTACTGCGACCGTTGAAATACACCCGGGTTGGCACATTTCGTGTGCCGAGCCTTCTTTCCGAGGCAGCAAATAGGTTTTTTGTTCAAAGGCTTCCGTCATCTTTTCTTTCAACATCCTGTTGCCTCCTGCCTTTTCAAACTTTTGCAGATCGACGTTGCACATCCTGAAGGTGGTGGTCATGCTTTGCGCCGGTTCATGCTCCCCGGCCACCTCGGAGGGATAGCCTGCGAGATTACAAAAATCGGCATCGCCGCTGGCATCAATCACCCTTCGGGCCTTTACCTGAAAGAAGCCCGATTTATGCCGGAAAATGCAGGTGATCCGCTCATTTCCTTCTATAACCGCATCGACCAGGGAAGTATGTAACAGGTAATGGATACCGGCTTCTGTGATCAGATGATCCCAAACCAGTTTCAATCGCTCCGGGTTATAATTGACCCCTGTCCCGGCCCCATAGGTGTTGGGACGCAGAAAAATATCGCCGGTTTTATCCAGTTCATTTACCACCAGGTCTGGTAACCCGCCGACAATTTTTTTCGGACTGGTACCGGGAGTAAAGAAGCCGTAAAAGGTGTCCAGCATTTGGGTGGAAGTACCGCCCGGAAAACCATACCGCTCGACCAGCATCACCGAATACCGGCTCTCCCGGGCAGCGGCCAGGGCAGCCAGACACCCTGCCGAACCGGCACCAACGACCAGCACGTCGGGCTCAGCCAGCAGCGGAATATTTTCGGTGTTGAAAATCGTTATCATGTTCGGTATATTAAATTTCAGATCCCTCCCGAGCTGAAGGTTTTCCCACATGTTCGAACAACCGGGCAAGGCGATGAGCGTGCTCATCATAAGCGCTTTCGAATAAGGAAGCTGCCCTTTCTTCGCCAACGACCACCACGCCGCTTAATACTTTTGGGGGTTGTCCGGCGGCAGTCAGCAAACCGGCCAGTTCGGCCTTGATACAGTTGATCAGCAGCGCACCACCTACTGTAGAGCCGGGAGCGACCGGGGTATCCAGATCCGGAACGTACACCATGGCATCGCCGACAGGTGCGCCGGTGTCCAGTACCAGATCAGAAAAATCGCCGAGCTTTTTTCCGTCGCTGCGCCTGCTGACCGATTTTTCAGCATGTTTTTTCGAGATGACCGAGACCACTTTGATCTTTTTCTGCTGAAACAGTTCGGCGATTTCTATAGGCACCACGTTACACCCGCTTGACGAAATGATCAGGGCCGTATCTACTTCCTTCAGATCGAAGTTGCGAAGAATGCGGTCAGCCAGCCCGCTCACATTCTCCAGGAACATGGCCTGCCGCTGCCCGTTGGCGCCAACTACCAGGTTATGAAACGTAAGCGACAGTTCGACAATTGGATTGAATCCGGGAAATGATCCGTAGCGGGGCCACATTTCCTCAACCAGAATCCGGCTGTGGCCGCTGCCAAAAACATGGACCATCCTCCCGGCCAGAATGGTTTGGGCAAACAGTTGTGCCGCCTGCCTGATCTTTGTTTGCTGAGACCGGACTGTTTCCAGTACTTCTAACGATTTCTGCAGATAGTTTTCTGTGATGTTCATGTTTTCTGTTTTTAATTTGATTCAGGAACGTTCCTTCCCGGCTTCGGCAGCAAAACAGGCGGCCCCTGCTGCCCCCGCCAGATCACCGTACCAGGCCTTCACAATCTCCGTTTTGTTCCCGCCGGCACGCCATTCGTAAAGGGACAGGTATTGCTCCAGCGGTTCAAACAAATCCTTCCCGGCTTCCGTGATACCCCCTCCCAGGATGATCGTTTCGGGTGAAAGGATATTGGTTAAAGAAGCCAGGCCAATGGCCAGCTTCCTGACTGAAGTCAGCCATACCTCCGCAGCAAAATAATCTCCCTCCCGGTAGGCTTCGAGCAACTGCTGCGTCGAACTGAATTTCCCGAGAGTCCTCTTTTCAATGCTGCAATTCCCAATAGCATCTTCCAGGCTGCCGGGCATCCCCGTAATATCCTGGTCGCCATCGCTGTCGATCACCATGTGCCCGATGTGGCCCGCCTTATTGAAAGCGCCCTGGTAAGGTTTTCCGTCGGCCAGGATAGCGCCTCCAACGCCGGTACCCAGGGTGAGCATCACCACATTTTTCCTCCCTTTAGCAGCACCAAATCTCGCTTCGGCCATCATGGCCGAGATGGCATCGTTCAACACAAAAGTCCTCGTTTTTAAAAATCCGGTCCAGACAAAATTTTCCAGCCCCTTTAACCGGCCCGGCATATACGCGATGGCCGAGTTGCCGGCGTTGGGTAATCCGGGGGCCGATATGCCAACGAGGGCATCTGTACTCCCGGTCTTGTTTTGGATTTCCCGAACCGCAGCGGCTACTGCACTTTTCCAGACGTTATCATCGCCTTCGAACGTTGGCTGGTAATGCTGGTACAAGGTTTTTCCAAACCCGTCGATAGCCACTGCCTTTATTCGTGTACCTCCCAGGTCTATTCCTATGGTAATCTCTGATAGTTGCATCTTTTTTATTTTAATCCGTGAATGCACCCCGGTCGCAAGACCACGAAATCAGGCGCTTATCCAACTACTAATCGTTAATCGTCTGCCCCTCGCTTACGGTCCAGCCTCCGTCGACGGCGATTATCTGTCCGGTGGTAAACCCGGATTGTTCGCTCATGAAATAAACAGCCAGTCCGTCAAGATCGGACGGCGTCCCGATACGGCCGCCATCCAGGGGTTGTTTGGTTTTGATAAACGACAAGATCGTTTCATCTTCAGCCGCACGCCGGGACATCGGTGTTTCAACCAATCCGGGAGCAATGGCATTGATCCTGATATTCTCTTTCGCATAGTATGCTGCAACGGATCTGGTAAACCCGATAATAGCCGATTTGGCCGCAGCATAGGTATGCGTGGAAAAGTATTGCGGGGAAGGCGACCAACCCAGTACCGAACCCGTATTTAAAATTGAACCGCCGGTTCCCTGCTTTAAAAACTGCCTGACAGCCGCCTGGTTGGACAGCATCAGGGAGGTCAGATTCAATTCCAGGGTTTTATTCCATCCCTCCAGGGTGAGCTCATGTAACGGGCCGTCACCCATTTTCCGGCCGCTTCCTCCGGCAACATGATAGAGGCCATCCAGCTTCCCGAATTGACGGACGCAAATATCTATCGCGCGAAGCGCCATTGCCGGCTGAACGGCATCGCCGGTAACGACCTCTGCCCGGTCGCCCAGCAGGGCCGCGGCTTCTCCGGCGTTTTCATCGTCCCGTCCCACCACAACAAGACGGGCTCCGTTTGCGATAAAAGCCAGGGCTCCAGAAAGACCCAGGCCGGCAGTGCCTCCGATGATGACGATGTTTTTATTACTGAGACTTTTCTCACACATGGAACAAGCCATTTTTTAATGGACCCCGTTGAACTCCTTTACCGCACCGATCATGGCCGCCAGGTTTTCAACCGGAACATTGGCCTGAACATTGTGAACGGTATTAAATACAAATCCTCCGTCTTTAGCAAAAATGTCTAACAGACGAAGCACTTCTGCCCTTACTTGTTCCGGAGTGGCATAAGGCAATACCTTTTGCGTATCGATGCCTCCTCCCCAGAAAACAAGATCTTTCCCGTAGGTGTTTTTCAGATGGACCGGATCCATCCCCCTGGCATTGATCTGTACCGGGTTGATGATGTCGAAGCCGGCCGCGATAAACCGCGACATGAATGGCTCCACGGCCCCGCACGAATGTTTGAAGGTTTTCCAGCGGGTATGGGTGTGAACCCAGTCGTTGATCCGGCGGTAATACGGCAGCCACAACTCGTCGAACTGTTCGGGTGCGCAAAATGTGGAATCCTGGGTGCCGAAATCAGTTCCGCAGATATAAACCACATCGACATTGTCGCCGATAACCCGGTTCAGACGACTGAAATTTTCAACGGCCATTTCCGACTGGCGGTCGAAAATGGCCCTGATATGATCCGGCCGCATCACGATGCTCATATACCATTCAGTGATGTCGCGGATGCCTTTCGGGTTTTTCAGCTTCATGCCCGGCACGTGGGCAATATCGCCCAGTGCGGTACCGCCCAGCCCGGCAACGACCGCTTTCCCGGTTGCACGGGCTTTTCGTGTGATCTCTTTCCAGTATTCCAGGTCGCTCCCGGTCACCAGCCCATATTCTTCCAGGTTGTCTTCCGGGTCCAGGTCCTCTTCATTGAAGGGTTTCTGACGGATGATCGCATCAAAGAAATACCCGCCCGAAGGCATTCGTGCCGAAGGACCGGCTGTCAGATCACCCTCCGGATAAGCCAGCACATCCCCCTTTTCATCGGTCGTGGTACGGAAACCCTCCGGAACAAGGACCTGCTGGCCCCAGGGGGTCAGGTATTCTTTCAGCGGTTCGTGGTTATAAATGCCAAAAGAGTTTTTTCTTCCCCTGGCCGCAACCGCATCAACTCCCATTATTCCGGCCAACTCCTCATCCACCTCGCCAAGCATCTGGTAAGGATCGACCACGCGGACAGGCTGGTATGCCAATCCGTAATACCTCCTCAGGTTCTCAACAGCCAGAACATGGATACCCGTCACAGAAGTCGCCCCAAAATCAACCACTATTCTGTCAGGCTGACGGTGATTTACAGTCAGCTCAAATCGTTCCCTGGACGTCATCTTTCAGATTTATTTTCTTGTCCAGGGATAGTTGATCAGGAAGTCGAAATCACGTTTACAGGATGCAAATATGTCGCCCTTTGTTTCCTGCTCTACCGTCAGGTCTTCAAGTCCGTACGATTTGGCCATTTTAAAGAGATCATCATAGGGAACATCGCCTTCGCCTACCTCGCAATACCCCTGTCCCTTTTTGAAATCGGAAGCATGCCAGCTAAGAAATCTTCCCGGATATTTATGATGGTATTCCAGGATGTCTCCTCCGCCGTTTACGGTATGACCCAAATCCATCTGGAAAAAGACGAGTTTGGGATCGGTATTTTGCAGCAGCACGTCCAGAATGACCTGTCCTTCCATTTCCCTGAACTCGGCATGATGGTTGTGGTATCCGAATTTCACACCGCCTTTCTTGCACATTTCCCCGATTTTGTTGAATTGTGCGGCGAGACGTTTCAACTCGTCCAGGGTTTTTGCCGGAAGCCATGACTGTACCAGGTGTTTCCCGCCGGCGTCCTTCATATCGGTAATCCCTTTCTTCCAGTAATCCCATTCTTTTGACTGAATGTCGGCAGGCAACAATCCCGTGCCGCAATG
>CAZOYZ010000007.1:15997-34789 GCA_964584045.1 uncultured Prolixibacteraceae bacterium
GTTGCCGCTTCAACGGCATTGAATTTGGCATACTTCGTATTGAAATGCGGGTGCCCGTCAATGACTTTAAACTCATCGGAAGTCACAATATTCAGTTCTTCAGCCGGAGAAATATTGGTAAACCGCATATTTTCGGCATCCCATTTCAATGTTTTGTTCAGGCTTTGCAGGCGGATGGCCAGCACGCCCAGCAGCACCATCTCGTTGAATGGCCCGGCGTACGCAAAATTGGAAGTTCCTTCGACCCGGTTATCGGGCGACTCTTTGCAGGCGCGGATCCAGTCCTGTTCGTGCGGGCCGTCGACATAACCGATTGCCCCGGGCACACGGCGAAGGTAAGGCGTCACTTTCGGCACACGCCCCGATAACAGGCGTGCATTGAACCCCCCGCACCCGGTGATCATCGTGTCTTTCGACCCGATAAAAATACATCCGCCCAACCCGTCAGCCATCAGGTTTTCGCCTTCGGGGAGTAAATCCGGCCGCCTTGGCAGAATTCCTCCGTCATACCAGAATACCTTTACCGCAGGCATTTCCTGGTTCTTCACCTTCGGGCGGGCAGGGAAATCAAACTCGACGGTCTCGGCCTGGGGAGCGCTTTCCGTGTTCACCTGGGTTGAGCTGCCGCTCACTTTCTCCGGATAACCCAACTTCAGCGCCTGGTAAACCGGATCGAGCACATGGCAGGCCATATCACCAAAGGCCCCGGTGCCGAAATCCCACCATCCGCGCCAGTTCCAGGGCGTATAGATATCGTGGTAGGGGCGCATGGGCGCTGTACCAATGAAAAGATCCCAGTTTAGCGTGTCAGGAACCGGCATTTGTCCGGCAGGCCTCTGCAGGCCCTGCGGCCAGATCGGACGGTCGGTCCACGCATGTACCTCGCGGATCTCGCCAATTTCGCCATTCCAGATCCATTCACAAACCTGGCGGACACCGTCGCCCGAGTTGCCCTGGTTACCCATCTGGGTTGCCACCCGGTGTTTGGCCGCAAGCCTGGTCAGTAACCGTGATTCGTAAACCGAGTGTGTCAGCGGTTTCTGGCAATATACATGTTTGCCGAGCGACAGAGCCGTAGCCGCAATGATGGCATGGGTGTGGTCGGCAGTGGCGACCATGACGCCGTCAATGGAATTGCCCATTTCGTCGAACATTTTGCGCCAGTCCCAATAACGTTTGGCTTTCGGAAAATCTTTGAAACAGCCATCAGCATATTTCCAGTCCACATCGCACAAGCCAACAATATTTTCGGTAGCCATTCCCTTGAGGTTGGGGTGCCCCTTGCCACCGATGCCTACCCCGGCAATGTTCAGCTTATCGCTCGGAGCCCGGTGTCCAAGTCCGCTTACTGCAAGATTGGGGACCACTGAAACCCCTGCAGTGGCAATAGTAGCCTTTTTTAAAAATTCACGTCTCGAGTTATTCATAACTAAAATTCTTTGATTTTAACGTTCCGGTACCACACTTTGGTACCATGATTCTGTAATGAAATGTACCCCTCGTCAAATTTGCCATAGTCCGGAAATTGAGCCCATTTACCACTGTTACGGCGTTCTTTCCAGTCGTCCGAATACTTTTCGTATTCCACCACCACTTCTCCGTTCAGGATTTGTGTGACATGATTGCCGTCCACGATAAGCAGGGCATGGTTCCATTCGCCGACTGGCCTGTAGGGACGTGCCACCGGGGGATACATGGCATAGTTACCGCCGTTTATCTGCCAGTCTTCCAGCGGATCCGGCCAGTTTTCATGATCAATGACCTGAAACTCGGGACCTGTCTCATACGGAAATTTGTATTTCGGGTCTTCAGCAATCTGGAAGATAATGCCGCTGTTGGCTCCTTTCGTTAACTTATATTCCACGCTCAACGCAAAATTGCGGTACTTCTTTTCCGTAACGATGTCCTGGCTTTCGGCGCCCCCCTCGGTGGTCATCGTCAAAGCCTGGTCTTCAATAATCCAGAAAGAAGGAAATTCTTCTTTATTGTATTCATGCCAGCCCCGGGACGTTTTACCGTCAAACAACAGTTCCCAGCCGGCTTTCTCCTCCTCTTCCGATAAAGTGTTCGGAACCGGAGACTGATCAGTCTGACGGTACAGCGCCATTGGATCTTTTTTCTCAGAAGGGGCACAGGCGAGCACCAATAAGGCCGCCACAGCCGATAAAAAAGTGATCGTTCTTTTTTCCATTTTCTTCAATTTAAGTTCGTATAGTTTCCGTATTAAGTTGTAGTTCTTTGATTTAGTTTACCAACCGATGGAACCCCATTCGCCGGTATCCGCAAAGTTTTAATCACAGCCGTTTCATTTTAAGGTTAAAGTTATGTTTGTTACTATACCGTCTACAGCCCGCACATGGGGAAGCCGACCCTCGGCCCTGTTCCTGTAATCCGGTAACCCTCTTAACGGCAGTTTGGTAAAGTCATCTTAACTCAGTTCTACGTAGCAGGTCTTGATCTTCGGCATCATTTAGTCTTATCAAAATTCGGAGATATCCGCCATAAAAACTGATATTATTTTACTTTATTTTTCAAATTTTTTACGCTATTTTGGCGGAAAATCGTATTAAAATGAAGCTGATCATTGAACGTCTGAACAGGGAAGCAAAATTTTCGTTCGTTCTTCAAAAGGATGTTTATCCATACTATCCTACGCCCTGGCATTATCACCCTGAGTATGAGCTCGTTCTTGTTCTGAAAAGTTCAGGAGAAAAAATAGTCGGTGATCATATCAGCAGTTTCTCCGATGGCGATCTTACTTTTATGGGACCTTTTCTTCCGCACGTCTATCACAACAATAAGATTTATTATGAAGAAAATTCGAATTTAACTGCAGAAGCGATCGTGATCCATTTCACCAAAGATTTTCTGGGCAGTCATTTTTTTAGTATCCCTGAAATGGACGCCATTGCTTCATTTCTTGAAGATTCCGTCATGGGTTTTTCCGTCACCGGAAAGACAAGGCAATTAATCTCCCGGAAGATGAATGATATGCTGAAAATGTCCGGTCCGTTAAGGATTATTGAGTTACTGGTCATCCTCCATATTTTAGCGGAAACAAAGGAGAAGAAAAGGTTGGCAAGCCCTGGTTTCATTCAGAACTTTAAAACTTCAGGCTCAGAACAAATCACAAAGGTGTGCGATTTTATCATGAAAAATTTCACCTCCGATCTGACACTGGATCAGGTTGCCGGAATCGCCAACATGTCGCCCAACGCCTTTTGTAATTTCTTTAAGCGGCGAACGCGAAAGACCTTTATCAATTTTCTGAACGAGGTCCGGATCGGTTACGCATGTAAACTCTTAAGCAGCGAACAGCACAATATCACCGAAGTGTGTTACACGAGCGGCTTTCAGAATTTATCGAATTTCAACAGACAGTTTAAACGAATCGTCAATAAGACGCCCCATCAGTACCGAAAAGATATTTTACTCATGGGAATCAGGAACTGAGAAAATGTCCTATTTAAACCAGATGGAACGTGCCAGTTGGTTGAGTTCAGCAATATTCAGAAAAGGAGACGACTTTTCGATGAGTACTTTTCTCCCGGTCTGGTACTGCAGCAGATGTGAAAGAACACGCAATGCCG
Organism: uncultured Prolixibacteraceae bacterium; assembly: GCA_964584045.1. Taxonomy (GTDB): domain Bacteria; phylum Bacteroidota; class Bacteroidia; order Bacteroidales; family Prolixibacteraceae; genus JBCFBK01. The sequence goes on from CAZOYZ010000007.1 coordinate 19,588, forward strand.
TTTTCCCGTGCGTAAAACGGGTCAGATTCTCCCGGACCAGATTTTCCACAGCTTTACTCAGGTGGCTGTGTTCTTCCGTTTTGTGTTTCCCAAACTCCTTTTTCCACAAGTAATCGACCGATTTTGGGAAGACCTCATTCACCGCTTTCCTGATCAGTTTTTGAACCTGTTCTTCCTTGATTTCAGGATAGCAGTGGTGGATATGGCTCGCATTCAGGAAGTAGCTTTCAATATCCGTCCCCTGTGTCACAAACAAATGCGTGTCAATCCGGCTGAAGGTTTCGCGTTGCTCCTCCACTTCCGCATCCGTGAGATAATCCCGGTCACGGTGTACGAGGATTTTTACTCCCGGCATCTTTTGCTTGACAAACACAGAAAAAAGATTGGCGGAAGCTATTTTGGAACAGCCTTCGTATGAGATCAATGAAGTCTCGGCCATGTTGAACCCGGACGAAAGGAGCAGGATACCCAGCAGGTTGCTTGTCGTACTGTCTTCGGTAAGCACGATGCATTTTTCCCCCTTGTTAATATCATGAAGTTTTCGTTCAAGTTCATACTTCCCGAGAATAGAAAGATACTCAGGGCTGGATATAAAATCGTCAATGGTGTCGAGCTCCTCGCGGGCAATAAAACGGATGATCGGTTCGATATTACCCTGATCAGCCTCTTTCAGCGTTTCATAATAGTTCAGCCGTTCGCCGGGACTGATCAGGACAGGCAGGTATCCGTCCCGCATCAGGGCCAGATTCAGCATCAACCGGGCAATACGTCCGTTCCAGTCACTGAACGGATGAATGACGGTAAGCCGGTAATGCAACCAGGCAGCCCGGGCTACAGAATGCTCCTTCCCCGATTTTACCGAGATATTGTACCAATCGATCAGCTGTTCCATTTCGTCATGGATCTTTCCGGGGGGAGTTGTGATTTGCCTGTCACCGTTCACATCGATCAGGTATTTATCTTTTCCCCGGTAACCGGCCGTTCCAATCAGGATTTCCGAAAGCAACAGGATATTGCGGGTCGATAACGGCTGACCGGTCATATCCAATAAGAGCTGAATCACCGCTCTTTCTTTTCCGATCCCCAGATAGACCTGCTTTAAATCATCGTACGAAAGTTTTTCCATCCGGTTGTCTGAATACTTTTCTTTTCCCGCCCGAAGCGATGTTAAATGACGCGTGATCTTTACATGGAACCGTTCCCTGACAGGCACAATCAGAGGATCGGACTGCGCCAGTTTCCTGACCGATGATAACCTGGCATCGATTTCCCGGAATTCAGGAAGAGAAATATTCAGATTCATGCCACCGATTGAATTTTTCCTAAAGCTACTTTATTTTTTCAAAGAGGAAAACCAACAAGCCAATTCTTTTCTCTCCCGATTGCCGGATAAAGGCCACTGTTTCCTCAATAAGATACAATTACCGCAATTTTTTTATCTTGCTCCGGCAATACAATGGCTTCTTTGGCCTGATCCCAGTCTTTCCACTCTTTACCATTCACTGTTACTGATTTAATCGGTTTCTCAAATGGAGCACGTACAAATAATAAAACTTTATCAGGAACAACGGACGAAGAAGGTAAATTTATATTTGCCTCAATTGTATTGGGTTTAGCACCGTTCTTCAACTCATAAGAAACATTACCAAAAACCGTGGCAGCGTTATTTAGTTTGATTCTCTTTCCGGGTTCAAGCCAGTACCTTGGCGTTCCTGAAGCCAGCCAGAGTTCATTACCCGCTTCCATAACCAGCATATCAATTGTCCTTGTGACAAACCGTGATTCGTCCGGAGTCTTATAAAACGGACCACTACCAATACCCCACCTGTGATATTCTTCTGTAAAGGCATTCACATCGGGATACAAACATGAAACCATTGAATTATAAATGCTCCTGATTGCTGCAGGAATTTCATTTCGCAATAAATACGCTTGTATCGGATTTTGCAGATTGGGTTGAAAAACCATTCCTCCCCTGCTGAACCAGTATTCATCATCAACCGCTCCGTGTACATGGAGTCCCAATGAACTTGTTAAAGTAATATTGTCCTCCCAATCGTCGAGAATTGCTACTGCAAGGGGGTCATGAGGGGCAATGATACCTGTTGTTATTAAAATCAGAGGACCGTAAAGGGCTTCTCTGCATGCAGATAATTTATATGAAATTCCAGGAACAGTCTTGCCATACCTGCTATAATATTCCTCTCTCATTGGTCCAAAATACCGGAATCGCTGATTTGCCATTGAAGGAACATATGGAACATACGTATTATTCCTAAGTCGCACTACCGTTGATAATTCGCTGTTTCGTTGCACAGAAGCCCGCAAATCCGAAAGATAACTGTTGGCTTCCCCCTCTAATCTTCCAGCTTCTGGTAAACCTGCCGTTTTAAATACTTCTGCTGTTGTGTGTAGCCCCAGCCAGGCATAGGCATTGACAGCATACCAAAAACCCCAGTCAGAATTATCTTCTAATTGACCTGCCGGTAACAGACCATAATATGTTACCGGCTCCCCCTGTTTGTTTTCTATTTTAGTCTGGTTCCTTTGTTCAATAATCCATTCAACTGCCTTAAGCATGTGCGGGGCTGCGTGTTGAAGCCAGTCATCATCTCCTGACAATAAATAATGCTGACCTAATGCCCAAAGTACAGTCCCATGATCCAGATTATATCCAGAGGAAGTATAATCATATTCTTCATCCACTTTCGCCCCGTGAAATACCGCACTTTGATCACCGGTAAAAGTTCCGGGCATGGGAGATGACCCTTGTAAGTCCAGTAAAGTTTCCAGGTACCTGGCTGCAATCCGGTGAGCACCAAGCTTATCCAGTAAAATGGTTTGAAAGGCAGCCTCATTGGCATAGACCTGATAATCAAAAGAACCGGCACGGACCATAAACAACCCACTTTTGGGATCCTTTGTTGTACTCATCAGGATATGTGGAATGACCGATCTTGCCATTTCATTAAATTTCCGTTCAGGAACATCAAACGGAATAAACTCATTAACAATAGTTCTCCAGTACGAAACAACACGCCGCCGTTCGGTAAAATAATCAAGAGAGGAAATTTCTTTTCTGCTGCTTTCCGTCAGATCTCCTACAAAAGGAACTGAAAAATAAAGTGATACTGACTGGTTGGCAGGAACAGTAAAAGGAATATCAACGGCATTTTGAATTATCTTCATGTCTGAAGAAGAAGCACCCTCCGGCAGTTTTATTTTTACGCGGATATAGTTTTTGCCATTTATTTGATCCATAATAAATAAATCCTCAATCAGTGGATTGTTCAGAGAATCAGCTTTTAACCAGACAGATGCCGTTTTTTCTTCAAGGGTCGGATTCGATATCTCAAGTTTTATCATCAGAATTGCAGGGGTTTGTTCATCCCGGAGTACATCGTAGGGAGATAGGGAACCTTCTTGTAATGTTGCAAAAGCTTCTTCCTTATATATCAGCCCTTCATGATTCCAGTTAACCTGAGGTACAGGTAAGTAATCATTAAGAATCGACATATGGGAACTTTTGTCATCCCGGATATACACAGGCTCTCTACCGGTTCCGATCAACCAATGCAATTCATCATTTTCCCAATTACATCGTGCCAGTTCCCTACCTTTTGCCTTTGTCCGGTTCTTATTCATAAAAAATCCGCCACCCCATTCAAAACCAAATTTCTGCCAGCTTGCGTCAACCGCTAACGGAAGATAAAGCTTGCCTCCCCCTCGCCGAAGCATGACATTCAACTCCGGAATTTCCCTTCTGGCCCGATCATAAGTTTGCTCCGGTTCTGCCTCCAATCTCTCGCGTACGGTATTCCCTTTTATTATGGCTGATTCTGTAAATGAATTTTTATCAGAAGCATGCGTAATATATGCAGAATAGGCCGGAATATAAACGGGGCCATCATTCAGATCCCTAACTAAAAATGAAAATGTTCCCAGATCCGAACGGACAGTAACAATTGAAAGATCGTTTGAACCCGGTAAAGTTGGTTCTGCCACTGTAAGATCAGCCAGGATGCCTTTTGTTTTTTTTCCTAATAAAACACTCCATGAATCTTTTGATGTCAGCTTGTCCTTGCCATCCAAATTCCAACCTCTGATATGATCAATCTTTCCGTTAAATATCTCAAGTTTTCCTTTCATATTCTTCTCTTCAGAGTTGTCACAGCCAAATTCAATACGAACAGATACATTTTTTTCGTTCGTAGGTGAAAATATTTTTAAAGAACGAATGGTTGGAGGAACACTGTTGTACAACACTCTAAGTTTTAGTGTTCGCCTGTAGGAAACCGGTTTAGGAAGATTCCCCGCATTTTTATTTTCGTCTTCGGTTATCGGTTTGAATGTATAAACAACCTTATTATCACCTTTTTGAAAATCAGTCTCGGCAGTCAGCCATTTGCCCTGCCAGGGATCATCCATGGGATCGTATGTTACCATGGATTTTACAAATTTGACTCCGGGATCTATTTTCGGGGCTTCAATGGGCCACGTTTGAAACCAGTACTGTATTTTAGTTTCATTAAGTAGTGAGTCAGTAATACGGTCATTATAAATAATTTCAATCCGGTTAATATCTCTCTCCTCATTCCAGGAAAAACCAACGTTCCATTCATTTTCTGCTGTATTTGGTACTTTGATCAAGCCATTTTCCTCCAGGCTATGACCTAAAACTCCGGTCTCATCAGACCAGTATCGTAAGTCTCCAAACGGGCTGATATCCAACGTGCCAGGTGATCCCTGAACATCCGCGTTTCTCATTGGCTTGCCGATCACCAACTGTGAACTTAAAAGTAACGAAAGCAATAAAATGCCCGTAATATTCGACAATTCGTTTCTTTTAGCGCCATGATTTTTGTTCATTGATTCAAGTTTTGTTATTAAGTATATTCCGTTCATAGAGTTCAAAGTTAATTCTTCCTGCCAGGATATAAACTTCCGGCAGGAAGAATATTGTAGATTAGAAGATTACCTCCGAACTCTTCTGTTTCTGTTTTGATGTTGTACAGGTTAAAATTCGTCGAACGCGATCTGTTCCTTTGGAACGCCTAGCTGTGTGAGCATTTTGACACAGGCTTTAATCATCATTGGCGGTCCGCAAAGATAGAATTCAACAGCCTTGGGATTGGGATGATCTTTGAGGTAATTTTCAAACACGATTTCGTGAATGAGACCCTGGTGTCCATTCCAGTGATCTTCAATAAGCGGATTGGACAGAGCGAGTTGAAAATTAAAATTGTGATACACACCGCCCAGTTTTTTAAAATAATCGTCGTAGTAAATTTCCTGTCCGGAACGTGCTCCATACCAGTAACTGACTTTACGGCTGGTCTCTTCATTTTCAAAAAGATGGGCAATGTGCGCACGTATCGGTGCCATACCTGCACCACCCCCGATGTAAACCATCTCCTTTTGTGTGGATTTGATATGGAAATCACCAAAAGGCCCGCTTGCAGAAACGATATCACCTGGTTTCAGGTTAAATATGTAACTCGACCCGATGCCCGGCGGACAGTCCTGCCCGGGCGGTGGTGCAGCGATCCGGATATTAAATTTGAGGGTGCGCTCTTTCGCCCCATTGCCGGCAAGCGAATAGTTATTGCGGCGTCCGGATGCCGGATTACTGCTCGTCAATCCGAACATTCCTTGCCTTCTCCATACCGATGCGTATGGTTCCGGGATGCTAAACTCGTTAAAACGGATTAGCCGGTATTCCGGAATTTCAATCTGCAGATAGTCTCCTGGTATGAAACTGATCTTTTCGCTCACATCTACAGGTTCAAGGACGAGTTCTTTGATGAACGTTGAAACGTTTTTGTTACTGATGACAAATAATTTATAATTTTTTTCGTGGCGTGTTCCATGGCCGCCAGGCTTTTCGGTGTTGATCCAAACATGGCCGTCACGGTTATCGACAGAATAAGTGGCAAGGCCGCGACAAACGGGCGCCCGCGCCGGGGAGCCGTCAGAAAGATTAAAGCGGCCATTATGTTTTGAGCATTCGATTATTTTTCCTTTGACAAGGCCTTCACTCAAATGAGTGTTCCCATGCGTACAAATGCCGTCGGTCGCGTAGAATTTTCCCCGGTCATCACAGTAAAGTGCAAATGTTTTCTTTGCATGGTCGAAGCGGATGACGTCTTCCTTTCCTATATTGGAAGAAGCACAGACCTTTACCCAGCCGTCAGGATCAGGAGCCATATCAGACCGCACTATTGTTTTACCGGTGGCTTTTTTTTGTTCAGGCAGCCTGCGTCGGATATGATACGCCGGATCTTTGACCTGTCTGCGCAGTGTTGGCAAAATTTCGCTCCAGGCAGCATAGATAGAGGGATAGGCCGGCGGGCAATCATCTTTTACCAGCTCGTGAAGCCTGGGCAGGGCATGATAAGGAACAAGAGGAAACATATGGTGTTCTACATGGTAGTTCATGTTCCAGTAAATAAACCTGCTGATGGGATTCATATATACAGTACGGCAATTGAGGCGATGATCAAGTACATTCTCAGCAAGCCCCGCATGTTGTGTCGTGTTATGAATGATCATTAACCAGGTACCAAAGAATTGCGGAAATATAAACAAAAATATGGGGATCCACGATTGGAGCACAACTGCCGAGATGATAATCAACGCATAAATTGTAAAGACTATACGGGCGTTTCTGTATATCTTACCGAACTCGCTCTCAGGAATAAACGTTTTTTCTGCATCAGTCAGTTTGCCCACCATGTGCCGGACAAGGCCCGGATAATAAGTTTTGTATCCGCCAAAATTGACAAACGAGAATACAAGGCCCTCGATATCCGGAGGACGAGGTACCTGAATCTCCGGGTCACGCCCAACAATGATCGTATCGCTGTGATGTCGTATATGGCTCCAACGCCAGACAACGGATTCGCGCATGACCATAAAAGATGCTGCTTCATAAACCACATTGTTCATCCAATCTGTTTTAAATGCAGTTCCGTGGCCGCACTCATGCCATCTTGAGTCGGAGCTGGTACCATAGAATACAGCGTAGATAAGATAAGGAATCACTGCCCACCAGGTTTCCCACAGCAGTATGGTCGCAATTGCTGTGCTAACTAAAATGGAGATAAGCAATAATGTATCCCGGACTGCAGGCCCGTCTTTCCGGATCAGTAGTTTTCGCATCTTGTCACGTGGCACCGGGCTCTGATACCAGTCTGCCTCTGCAAGGCCTAACTCAATTGCCTTTTTGGAGTTTTCTCCGGTCAGGGAGTAGTCAGGCTTGGGCAAATGCGTTGATACAGCAATTTGGATATTTTTCCCCATACATGTTGTTTTCTGTTAGCATTGCGAATTCACAACCTTTACTCTGGAAATAATTTTTCCATTCTGATGAATATTCAAAAATAATACTTCAGAATTACCTCCTGTATTTGCAATAGGACACCACAGAGCTAATTCATATTGGTGACCTTTGAAATCACCAAAATACATTAATTGACAGTGAGTAACAATACACAATCTGATATTAAGATACCACAATTTGACAGCAAGCCATTCAGGTCAGATTTCAGGTACCAAACAGGGTTTGCCCCGTGAGTATTTTATGCGGATATGTTTATCCTATTAATTTTATCGGCCCAATTATTCCCATTGGATAATAATCCTGATGTCTGGTCCATATTTGCGCAACGGGATTATCATTTAATCCCTTAAGATAATTGCCGACGATCGTAGTTAATTTTATGGACACCTTATTCTCCCCTTTTTTTAGTGCAGTTTTTATGTAGTAAGTATGAGATCCGTACCATCTGACACCCACTGGTTGACCATTCAAGGTCAGCTCTGAGACTCCCTGGACATCTCCCAAATCAATATATTCATAACCCTTTGACCCAATTACTATTGATTTTTCATAGATAATCTCTCCCGCAAAATTTTTCGTATTATTACTTTTAAGCAGGTCTGATAAATTTTCAAGCTCAATGCTCTGCTTTTCACCATTCATATGGTTAAGCTGCAGGTTCCATCCACCTGTGACTTCTTCTCCTTCTGAATGATATTTTACCAGGTTGTATTGTTCTCCCTCAGCGTTCTTTTCAAAAACAATAAGTATGGACGTTGCCCGGGGAAGTTCCAACGCAAGGATTTTTTCATTTCCCTTGGTTGGATAAATGTATTTTTCTCCTGTTTCGGGGTTCCAAACCCAAGGGTGTAGATTATCTTCCACCTGGAATTCGGCAGTAACGGAAATGTGTTCTGACAAACTGGTATTTGCGATAAAAAACACCGGCCTGTCCCCTAACCGATAATTCGACTGGGACAAGTATTTGTGGGTTTTACTAAATTTTACATACGGGCACAACTGCAGCTCTTTCTGCATCTTGCCGTACCATTTGATCAAATCGCCCTCAGGAGCCTGATAACGAATAACATTCCTGGGGTGATTTTCTAATAATTCCGTAATTATCCGGTTTACCTCAGCATCTTCTGTCCCTTTATTTACAAAAGACGGTGATTTAACAGGTACTTTCTCAATAAATACAATTTTGCCACCAGCATCAGCAAAAGTAACCAAAGCCCTTGCTGTATCTGCATCCAAAGTTTCTATCTCGGGTAAAAGGATTGAAGAATATGAACGCCCGTTATAGAGCATTCTCCCGTTCTTGAAACTGGATTTTTTGATGATATTTTCGCTGACGACATCACATCCGCCACCATTCTGGTGTACTACTTCCCAAAGGTTGTGTTGATACTCAGGATACCATTTTTGCGGGAACGGATCGCGCTGAGGCCCATATCTCACCCAAAGGTCAATAAGCGGCTGAAGAATTGCAACGTTAGCCTGCGGGGTTGCATTTTGCATGACATAAGAAATACGCGCCTTATAATCAGACCACTTTCTGAAGTATGGCCACCATGTATTTCGTTCATTGAAATAAGCGCCATAGCGAATCCATCCTGGGAATATCGCTTCTGGCGGGGAATAATTAAAACCGTGCAAGATAGAGTGGCTAACCCCCGAAATATTACTTTGGTCCCCTATAATTTTTATATTTTCGAGCGTTGCCATAAAAGCCATTTCCGTGTTCGTAATTTCTTCACAGCTTACGATCTTTTTGCCTGCAAGAGCTGCTCCTGACGCAACATATTTATTGCACATTCGCGGCCCCCTTCCTTTTAAGCCCACATCAGAATATTCTCGTCCAACATCTTTAAACGCCCAGGTCTCGCATTCCGGAATATCTATTTCCATGCTCGCCTCAACAGGATGCATTCCCCGCCCGTAAGCCTGCATCCTTGATTTTACATTATTCCGGTGGCACCACTCGTTAAACGTATCGATAAACCGTTCTTTGAAAAGCTCAATCCGGGTTTGATAATAATCCAATTCAACACGTTTGATCAGATCAACAACATCTTCTGTAAACTTTATTCCATATTCTTCGTTTACGGGATTTCCCATATGCCCTACCTTCTTAAGAACAAAAGGAAGGTATGGGATCAATGAATAACCTCTTCTCTTTTCAAATTCCCTGGGCAAATCATCATTCCAGTTTGCACCTTCCAGTTCCATACTATCACAAAACATGGCCCTGATGTAATTGCCCATGTCGCCAATTTTACCGGTAATAGATTCTGATATCCTGTTAAGATACCTTTCAGTTGCTTCTTTGCTATAGTGGTTTAATACAGGACCTGAAGCCCCCGGAGCTCCATTGATCACAGCCATGTATCCGGTAAGTTTTACCACACAATATAATACATATTCCCCACTGGGAGCATCAACTTCCAACAGGCCATCTTTTATGGTCTCGGCCAATTCTGTTCCCTCAATAAACACATCGGATTCTTTAGGAAGAAGCCTTGCCGAAACCAGGTTTTTATAAACATTCTTGTTTTTTGAGTGAATATTTGGATTTATTCTTTCCAAAAGTTCACTTATTTTGAACCGGTATTTGTCCCCGCCCTTTAAGTCTATCGTTTCGATTGTGACCATTTGCGACTGATCATCTTTTGCTAAAAATTCGCCGCCAAATGGCCATCCCGAGCCAACAATCATATCGCAAATCATACGCCGTTCCTTAGCGGCGTCAAGGGCCGTTTTTAACAGGTCAAGCCATTCATCATCAAAAATGGTCAGCGCTCTGTAGCCAACCGGGTCAGTGTCTCCGGGAAAGGCTATGGGGTTTATCTCTACACCGCCAATCCCGGCTTCCTTCATTACATCCAATTCCCTCAATATTTCCTTCTTGTCAAGCCTGTTCCCATTCCACCACCAACGTACAAAAAGCCTCGAATTCACAGGCGGATTTTGAAATTCATCGAAATATTCTTCCTGGTTATTTGCATTCAATGCCGGATGAACACATCCCAATAACGGGTCTATTAATAATACTCCCGAAGAACCCAAAATTCCTGTTTTTACAAAGTATCTTCTTCTCATTTAACAAATTTATTAAGCATCGATAATTGCCTATGAACAACTTCCCTTTTTTCAAGGTAATCGGTTGAGAATGATTCCAGCACTGATATAATCGCAGGAAGTGATCAAAACACTTCCTGCGATACACTCTTTATTCATATCTAGGATTCTGGGTCAGATTACTGTTTATTTGTATCTCCCTAAATGGAATGGGATAAATCAATCTGTTTTCCGTTACATTAAAAGTAGTTGGCAACATCCAGGGGTAAAGGGCTTTCATGCGTGCACCCTTGGCATTCAAAGCCTCAACAGCCATTCCGTTGCGGATAAGGTCTGTCCACCGGCGGTTTTCAAATGCAAGTTCATGGCGCATTTCCTTTACAACATCTTCTTTCGTGACTTCAGTTAAAGCAGGCAGCCCGGCTCTTTCCCTCACCTGATTGATATACGGGAGAGCTTCACCATTTTTACTTTGAGCCACCAGGCATTCAGCCAATAATAACAACGCTCCGGAATAACGAAAAACCGGCCAGTTCTCATCTGTATTCCATTCAACCTCATACGGAGGATGGAGATACTTTTTGACAAAATAATAATACGTTCTGCCAGTCGCAGGAGTATAATCAACTGCACTTTTCACAGTTTCAGTCGTAAAAGCTTCTCCAACTTGTGTTCCTTCCGCAACAGCGATTGATGCTTCCAGCCGTAAATCCCCATCTTCGTATGAATCTACCAATTCTTGTGTTGGCACATTCCATCCACCGCTTGTAATCCCTCCCCTTAAATTGGTCCCGTGCAATCCGAGAATTGCTTCCGTGTTGGTCGTTTTTGGGATAAACCTCCAAATGAAATCGCTGTGCTGCCCTTCATTTCCAGCTTTGTATTGAACCTCAAATATCGATTCTTTATTATTCTTGTTTGCAGGGCGAAAAACATCCGCATAGCTACTCAAAAGCCCGTAGCTCATATTGGTTATGTCCTTCAGTTCAGTTTCGGCTTTCGGATAGTCTTTGGTTGGCTTCGACATATAGGCATATGCCAACAACATTTTTGCCGTACCCTTCGTGGCCCTCCCGGATTGAGGAAAGGAAGCAGCAACGGGAAGCAATGAAACTGCGTTAGTCAAATCGGCAATGATCTGCGCGTACACCTCTTCAGCAGAGTTCCTTGGTAAAAAAGCTCCATCTTCAGAAGTGACTTCCTCCAGATTTAGCGGAACGCCACCATAATGGGTTACCAGGTCGTAATAATAGAATGCCCTAAGAAACAGTGCCTCTCCGGTAATAGCATCAACAGATGACTGATCTATCCCTTCGACTTGATCAATTCGTGATAGAATGGTATTTACTTTTGCAATACCGGCATAAGCGTTTCCATACCGGTTGCCAATCGTATTTAACTGCTCGCTGGATGTACTGTTATCAATAAACTGGACCATCGCCTCAACACTCACTTCGGAGCCTCTATCAGCAGTATAGATGGTAAAAAAAGTATTGTCTGAACGCATTTCGTCCATGACAAATCCCATCAGTGCAATCCCCCGCAGATTTGAATATGCACCAACAAGTGCCTGATTAAATTGGGCTTCGTTTTTAAAAAAAGAAGCAGAACTCAATGAAGTTTCAGGTACAAGGTTGATGAAATCTTCACTACATGAACTTAAACCCAATAACGTCACGAACACGCGTAATATTTTGATTTTCATTTGTTATACTTTTAAAGTTAAACTATTCATTAAAAACCTACATTAACTCCCAGCGTAAATATCCTGGCAACGGGATAGGCGGTGAAATCCCTGCCCTGGTTCAAGCCGTTTAATCCCGATATGCCGGCTTCCGGGTTATTCCCGGGATATTTAGTGAAAATGAATGCATTTTGGGCACTAAGATTGACCCTGGCTTCTTTAATGAGTTTATTACCAATTAGGGGTAAATCGTATCCCAAAGTGATATTTTTTACTGCCAGATAAGTCCCTCTGAATACTTGTCTGTCAGAAAAATTCCGATATGATGCAGTTGTTCCTGTTCTTGTTCTTGGGTAATATCCGCTTCCCGGATTTTCCTCCGACCTCCACCTGTCAGCATAACCTTTTCTGATATTAAAAACACCGTCAAAATTCTCGGTTGACTGATAGGCATCGTCTGCAATATCATTCCCTACCGTCCCGGCAATGACAATACCCAGGTCGAAATTTTTATACTTGAAAGTATTGGTCATTCCATATATAAAATCAGGATTTGGGTTGCCAATAAATGTCCTGTCATTGATATCAATTTTCCCATCGGGGACTCCGTCGGGTCCGCTAATGTCCTTGAACCTGGCTGTCCCAACCATCGACGTAGAGCCATGTGGTTGCGTCTCAAATTCCTCTTGGGTCATATATACCCCGGTATTAATATAGCCATAGAACAACCCGATCGGATGCCCCACTGCTGTTCTGTTATCATCCCAATATTCCTGGTACCCGCCAATTGGGGCATCGTTCGTCCCTAACTTTTTTACTTCATTGCGGTCAAATGAAATATTAAAATTAGTATTCCATTTCAATTTGCCGGTCGTATTTCTGGACAATAAAGAAAACTCATGTCCCCAAAAGTCGAACCGTCCAATGTTTGAGGTAATCGTATTAAAACCAGATTGGATTGGAATGTCGATACCGTATAAGAGCCCGTCAGTTTTTTTCCAATAATAATCATAAGTAATTGATATACGCCCATCGTACAAATCAAGGTCAAACCCCAAGTTATAGCTCGTAGTGGTTTCCCATGTTAAGTTAGCGTTTCCAATGCCGTTTAGTGACTTGCCCGGCGTAATTTGATCACCAAACACATAATTGTCAATATTTACGGAGGCTAAATAGGTATAGTCCCCTATGTTATTGTTTCCCACTTTCCCGTAACTGGCCCTGAGCTTTAAAAACCGGATGTTTTCCATTCCACTCATGAAACCTTCGTCAGAAACAACCCAGCCTAACGAAACAGCGGGAAAATTTCCCCATTTGTCACTTGATCCAAACCTGGAGGAACCATCCCTTCGGTATGAAAGGGAAAGCAAATATCTGCCTTCGTAGTTGTAATTTAACCGGGCAATATAGGACAATATTGCCGACTCGTTTGTTCCGGCATTACCGGTCCTTATTGTTGCAGCATTAATCCATTCGATATCATCATCCGGGTATTGACTTGCATTGATATTGCTGTCTTCATGGATGAATTTTTGAGTAGTGTACCCAACTAAAGCTTCAAAGTCGTGTTTCCCCTGCAGCGTTTTGTGGTAGGTTAAAGTATTTTCAGTCAACCAATTTAAAAACTTTCTCGTATTATACCAACCAGTTGGGGGTTGGGGCGGGGCACTGCCCAACCCTCCCTGCGCGGTTGACGGTATGAAGCCCCTGTCGGTTGTGTGACCAATATTTGTATTGATACTCAATTTATACTTTAGCCCTTTCGTGATCTCGTATTCGGCGTAACTATTGGCCAATACGGTTGTTTCCCTTACCGGGTTTTTCCTTTGGGTTACCACGAGGTACCAGTTGGGGTTTGGAAACATTCCGGGTTGCGAAAAGGAAATGGGGTAGGTACCGTCCTCATTTTTATATTCGAGGGTCGGATCCATAAGGTAGGCTAACTCAATTATATTGCGTCCGTTCCCCAAACCAGGGATAACCTGTTTATTGCGGTAGGTTAGCCCTAAATTCAAACCGAATGTAAATTTATCGCGTGTATAAATATTGTTCGTCCTGATGGCAAACCTTTCAGAATGCGAGTTGAGAATTACACCTTCCTCTTTGTCATAATTGAGGCTTACCAGCGACTTTAAATCTTTTTGTCCGGAAGAAAAAGTAATCCCGTATTTTTGGACCAGCGCATTACGAAGCAGGACATCATACCAATCTGTACCGGCATCAGGACCATATTGCCCGGGATTTTGATAGACTTCAGGGACTCCTCCCGTATATCCTTCATAAATTGCCGCGTCTTCGTAGTACTCCTTTTTGAACTGTGCGAATTCGCGGGCATTCATCAAATCAGGCCTTCCCCTTTCAGGAACTGATTGCACACCTAAATAAGAACTAAATTCAATGGAGCTTTGGCCGGACTTCGCCTGCCTGGTGGTTACCAGGATAACTCCGTTTGCTGCCCTTGAACCATACAAGGCAGCGGATGAAGCATCCTTCAAGACGGAAATTGATTCTATTTCATCTGGATTTATCGTTTCAAGCCCGGTAGTGGTGGGAAATCCGTCGATAACGACCAGTGGATTGTTTCCAGCATTGATTGAGGCCGCCCCACGAATACGGAACGATAAGGCACCCCCAGGTTCCCCATTGTTTTGGTTGATTTGTACCCCTGCAATCTTGCCCTGCAATTTCTGGCTTATACTCGACACAGGTATTTCGGATAACTCTACTGCGTTTACATTAGCCAATGCTCCCGTGACATCTCTTCTTTTTTGGGAACCATATCCTACTGCAACAACTTCATCCAATCCAATTGTTTCTTCGTCCATAGTTACGCTAACGGACGTTTTTCCAGCTACCATAATTTCCTGGTTTCTCATCCCCACAAACGAAAAAACCAACGTAGCATCTTCCGGAACATTCTGTAGCAAATAATTTCCCGCAGCATCAGTGATTGTTCCCTGTGTCGTATTTTTAATCACTACAGTGACTCCGGGAAGTGGAGTGCCGGAAGAATCGGTTACGCGCCCTTGCACCTGGATTTGCACGCCCGAAGAAACAGCATTAGGATTGAAGCTTTCGCTTTGATTATATAAAGCAATCTGCCGCCCAATAATCCT
>CAZOYZ010000008.1:0-5601 GCA_964584045.1 uncultured Prolixibacteraceae bacterium
GTCCTGTCACGCCGCTTGTACCGGAATCGATCCTGCAAACGTTACGGACAGATGTTTTCGTTTCCGAAACGATCGCTCAGAATATCGAACCTGACTGGGATAAAGGCTATTAAGTAGCGAGTAGTGAGTAATGAGTAGCGAGTAGTGAGATTGTCAGGAATTTGTAGCTTGCAGCTAGTGGCCTGCACGGGTTGCTGACGACAGTATGTAGTTCAACAGTTTTACAAGCCATTTTATATTTTTTGTGATGGAAAAGGTGGAAAGGAAATTGAAAGCCGGATCGGCATTTGAGAATATTACTCCCGGGGAGCCTCACTTTTTGTATGGATATCCTTTTGTGGAACGAATAAGTACGGGGGTACATGACTGGCTGCTTAGTTCTGCCCTGTACGTGACCGATGGCCGGGAACAGGTGATCATGATCTCGAATGATCTGATTTATCTCAGCAAAGCTTCGGTTGAAAGAGTACGAAAAGCTGCTTCAGCCAAAACAGGCGTTCCGGCGCCGAATATCCTGGTCAGTGCCACCCATACGCATTCCGGCCCGGTTACGGTCGATGGTGTGGTGAGTGCCAATGATCCTGTTGTTCCCAAAGCCGATAAGAAATATCTGGAGTACATGGAGGAAAGGACCATTGATGCGGCTTGCCGGGCGGTTGCGAACGCTTCTCCGGCAGAAATCGGGTTTTTCATCGCTGACGGGACAGGTATCGGCACCAACAGGCATGATCCTTCGGGACCTTCAGACATGGACATTCCTGTTCTGGTAGTCCGCGATTCCGTGAAAAAGTCTTTTATCGCCTGCATGTTGATTTGCAGTATGCATCCGACCGTCCTTCACGAAGATTCAACCTTGTACAGCGGCGACTTTCCTGCTTTTGCCAGGGAAATCATTCAGAAGGAATACCTGGGGTGTGAATGTCCGGTGATCTGGTTTACGGGCACTGCCGGTAATCAAAGCCCAAGGCATGTGACAAAGGGCAATACCCTCGAAGAGGCCGGGAGGCTGGGGAGAATAATCGCGACAGGGATAGGGACGAAAATCGGCCTTACAACCGATTATCTCGCTGAAGTTTCCCTGAAGTGTCTGCGTACGGAAATCGATTTGCCTAAACGGCAGTTCCCGCCCGTTTCTTCGGTCAGGACCCGTCGCGAAGACGCTTTGGCATACCTGGAAAAGTTAAGGAAAACTTCGACAAACCTGCAGGAAATACGGACCGCTGAAGTGGATTGGTTCGGTGCGGAAGAGCTGCTGCATCTTTCCGTTCTTGCCGAATCAAACGACCTTGATCCGTACTACCAGACTTGTTTACCCGCAGAAATCCAGATCATCACCATCGGACCATGGAATTTTGTAGCCTGGCCGGGTGAGATTTTTGTGGAATATGCGCTTGAGTTGAAGAAAAAGATTGAGAATGCATTCGTGATCACGTTGGCCAATGGCGAGTTGCAAGGTTATATTGCCTCTGACGAGGCGAACCAAAAGGGATTTTACGAAGCATCAAATTCCATTTTTGATCCTTCGGGAGGCCAGGTGTTAGTCACTGAAACAATACAATTACTTAAAAATGGGTAATGAGCGGTATTTTCTGGGAATTGACCTTGGTACCAGTTACTTTAAAGCGGGGTTGTTCGACGGAAAAGGTAACCTGGCCGGAATGGGACGGCAGCCGGTTAAAAAAACGACCGAAGGAGGAATCTGCGAACTCCCGGTACCTGTTTTTTGGTCAGCCTTACGGGAATGTGTCGGGGAAGCTGTGAAAAACGCCGGGATCAGCTCTGGTCAAATAGAGGCAGTTTCCTATTCGTCGCAGGCCAACAGCTTCCTGTTGCTTGATCAAAACGATGAGCCGCTAACCTCTTTGATCCTATGGCCCGATAACAGGGCTGAATCGAACTATAAACCTTTTGACATTACAGAACATGATGATTTCCGCGTCCATACAGGCTTGGGGATCGTTCCCGATCATCAGTTTTGCGTAGCCAAGATCAACTGGTTCCGGGAACAGCGACCGCACATCTGGGAACGGGTCAGGCGGATCATGTCCATTTCTGACTACCTGGTTTTTTCCCTGACCGGGCAGGTGCTTAGCGATTACGGTACAGCGTCCATGACAGGTCTGTTGAGCATTCCGGCATCCGGCTGGTGGGATCAGATGCTGGACCAGTCACAAATCAACCGGGAATATTTATCATTACCGGTGAGAATGGGAACAAAGGTGGGAAAATTGACTGTGAATGGCGCTCATCAGATCGGGTTAACAGATCGCACCCTCTTTTTCATGGGTGGCCTGGATCACCACGTAGCCGGGGTTGGCGCAGGTTTGCTGAGCAGGAATTGGTTTAGCGAATCTACCGGGACAGTACTGGCATGTGTAGCTTACAAGGATAAATATAAACCTGTGCCGGCGACCTGCACAGCTCCCGGATTAGATGGTCACCATTTTTTTCAGATGATTTTCGATGAAAACGGAGCGTCTTCCCTGGAATGGTACCGGCAAAAATTTGCGCCTGACTTTCAGATCCCGGAACTCCTTAACATGGCAGCCGAAGCAGAGCCTGGTTGCAGAGGTCTGACTGCGGTGCCATCTGCCGGTCATTATGAGGAACTGTCGGGATTCCGGAATATCAAAGAATACCACCGGCACGGCCACTTTGTAAGGGCTATTCTGGAGTCTACGGCACTCAGCCTGGTCCGGATTTTCAATATTCTCAGAGGAGATTCTCAGCCCGGAGGTATTGTCGGGACCGGCGGCGGTGCTAAAAGCCGTACCTGGGGACAGATTAAAGCTGACCTCACGGGGATGGATTTCATGATCCCGGAATGTACGGAGTCGGCATGTTTGGGTGCGGCGATGATTGGCGCCATTGGAACAAGGACGTATGAAGATCCCGGCGAGATCACAGGAGCCTGGTTAAAAGTTGCGGAAAGGCTGACACCGGATCCCGTAAACAGGAAAAAGTATGCGGACTGGCTGGATAAAGTAAAAAGAGTTGATTAAATATCAAAAAAAATGGGTCCGGTATGATCTTCTGTGATAATTATTGTTTTATTTGATCAATCGTAACACTAAATGATAAGAAGATGAGTCCTGAATTACGGAAAAAGATCATATTAAAGACATTGAATGAACAAGGTATACTTTCCACACAGGAAATCATGAAACAATGCGGAGTTTCGGAAATTACCATCCGGAGGGATCTGATCGAACTGGAAGCGAAGGGATTGCTTATCCGTACCCACGGAGGAGCGGTCACGTCAAAAGCCGGGGACCAGTTGTTCACCTATGATCTTAAAATTAATCAAAACAGGCAGAACAAAGAAATGATTTGCCAGCTGGCATCGAAGTTTATCAACAACAATGATATCATTTTTATCGACTGCGGGACGACACTTTCCTTTCTTACGAAGTTCATCACGAGGATTGAATCCCTGATCGTGATCACCAATTCGTTGCCCGTTGTTTCCGAATTGATTAATTTTTCCAATATTAAACTGATCCTGATCGGGGGGGAGATCGCCGGCGACCGCCGGGCCATCTATGGTCCTGTTGCAGGGAACGGGATCGCTCAATATCATGCCAACAAAGCGTTTATCGGGGTTGATGGCGTTTCTCTTCAGAACGGGCTGAGTTCGTATGATGAGAAGGAAGCGGCAATCACCCTGCGGATGGCCGAAAATTCAGACGAAGTATTTTTACTGTGTGATTCCTCGAAAATCGAAAAGAATTCATTCGTAAAATTCGCACCACTATCTCTGTTCGACCATTTAATAACGGATAAGGACCTGAAAAAGGAATATCTGGAAAAATACAGAAAGGCGAATATTCATATTCTAACAGAATAGGATGTGCCTGAGTGCTTAGTCCTTCAGCAAATATTTACTGATATTCTCTGTAAACATTTTTTTTGTTTGCTCTTTCGACTGTCCAATCCCTGCCGTCATGACCGGTTTGCCTTTGAGCGGAATATACAGGAACGCAGGAATGCTTTGAATGCCAAAAATACCCGCCAATTCACGTTCTTTGTCCGTATCAATTTTATAAACGGTAATCTTTCCCCGGTATTCCCCGGCTATTTCTTCCAAAATGGGTGAAGCGATCCGGCAGGGACCGCACCAGTCGGCATAAAAATCAATGATCACAGGCTTATTCCCTAAAAACTTCCATTCCTCAGGTGACTCCTGATAATTCCATACTTCTTTTAAAAATTGGTCTCTTGTGATCACGGAAGCTGCTCCGTCATCTGCCGGCATGCCCGAAAAGATGCTATCCGGGTTTTTTCCGGCCGTTTTGTTTGCCTCACCGGAGGCACAGCTCTGAAAGCTGATTCCGGCAAAAACTAATATAAAAAGTAATCTCGTCATGTGCCGTCTTTTTAAGGCCTTTAGTGGCCCGATTTCCGATTTATTTCTAATATATTTATGCAAATATATACATATATTTTAATTTACATTTAAAATTTTAAATTTTTTATCATTTTTTATGGATCACGCAACCTTTTGCTATCCATTTGTATCTAAAATATAAACTCCGGAAATGGTAAAGGTTGGAGAAAGGGCGTAAGCTTTCGATCATGACCGGAGCATGGAAACGCCGTTAAGATAATTAAATAAATGTGGTAACTAAATTTTGGGAGAAACTATGAAACGTCTGTTAAAAATTGGATTAATCGCGCTGATCACATTTGGTTTATTCAGCTGCGATTTCTTTGATGATGATGATGGCTATTCGCTTGGGGATTTTTGGGTGGGCTTTGGGATCCTTCACCTGGATGAGGATGACGAGACGTTCACCGTTGAAATGGATAATGGGGCGAAACTCATCCCGGTGACGTACTACCCGGTTTGGAAACTCGAGGATAATGACCGGGTTCTGATCAATTACACCATCCTGGGCGATAAAGAGGTTACCGGAGAAGAGGAACAGTATTATGTCAAGGTGAACTCAATGTCTGAAATCCTGTATAAGGGGGTCCTGGACATTACTCCGGCAAAAGAAGACAGTATTGGTAATGACCCGATCCGGGTGGAAGATGTTTGGAAGACCAGGAACATGCTGACTTTCCAGCTTGAATTTCTGGGGAACACGAAGATTCATTACATTAATCTCGTCAAACAACCGGGAGAGTTAACGGGTGATGACCAGCCTGTGGAACTGGAGTTAAGGCACAATGAGCGGGATGACGAGCGGATCTATCATAAGACTGCTTTTGTGACCTTCGACTTGTCAGCGATTCAGATCGCAGGTCAGGATACGGTGGCCTACGTGGTCAAGGGTAAAAAGTATAACGGGGAAGAATTTTCATATCAGGGCGTTTACCGTTATTAATAATAGTCCAAAACTTCGTCATTTGGTTAATGCGGCACCTGTCCATTGCGGGCAGGTGTCTTTTTTTGTGGTTGAATTTCCGGGAACGAATGGCTTACCGCTTCCGGCTAAACCATTTTGCCTTTTGTCACCGAATTCGTTATTTTGTGTAGCGCATTAATTTCAAAAAATTTTAGATATCATTTATGACAAAAGCGGTTATTATATTTGTGACGGCATTGACGGTCGGTGCCTGTTCAAATCCTGAGAATATGACAGAGGAAAAGAAAAC